>CAZCPH010000032.1:0-11399 GCA_964500105.1 uncultured Mariniphaga sp.
TCGTTATTCGAAAGCTGTTTGATTTTCTTCAGCAGGTTATCCACCCGTTTCACAAAAGTTTTCGACTCCAGTTCACCCGACTGTAAAACCACCGAACCAAACCGGTTTTCCCAGGCAAAACGGCAGGCTTCCAGAATTTCTTCATCGGTGGCATTGTAACGAACCACATTCCGGTTACTTTTACGAATTCCGCAGTACAGACAGTCTTTTGAGCAAATATTCGAAAACTCCACCAGTCCGCGGAAATAGACTTTGGATCCCACAACGGCTTTTTTTACTTCCGCTGCCTTTTCCAAAAGAATCTGCCGGGCTGTTCCTTTCAAACTCAAAAGAAAAGCCAGCTCTTCGCGGGTAAAATCTTTTTTCGATAAAATAGTGCTCAAATCCATAGACGCAAAAATAGCTACTTTCAGCAGGATTCTTTATGTCGGTTTAATAAAAATACATCCTTCACAACCAAACGGACTCCGCACGGAATGATTTCTTCATTCTAAAATTAATCTTAAATCCCGGTTTTTGTACCTTACTTTTCAAATAAAACTTAGATTAACAGAATAACAATCAACCAAATAAAAAGCATTGTACAACAAAAGTAAATGATCATTTTTTCCTTCAATTTATGAACATATATCAATTATTTGGTTATTTTTCCACACGGTTTAAAAAATCAAAAAATGAAACAAATAAGTTTACTTGTGGTCAATACCATCACCCTGATTTTTGCATTGGTCATGAATTCCCTTCAGGGAAGCGAGGTATTTAACAGAATCACTGTAGGCGAAGTCAGCGCCAAATACGAAACGCTGTTTACCCCCGCAGGCTATGCCTTTGCCATTTGGGGAGTCATCTATTTCCTGCTGATTCTGTTTGTAGCCCATCAGTGGATTGTCTTTTTCAGACAAAAAGAAGACCGGGAACTGACACAAACCGGATGGTGGTTTGCCCTTGGAAACATTGCCAATGGCTTATGGATAGTCGCCTGGCTTAACGGGCAAATAGGACTGTCCGTTTTGCTGATACTTATTCTGCTGTTTTCACTCATCCGGTTAACTGTTGGTTTGAAGCTCAAAACCTGGGATGCACCCCTGCGGATTATTGCACTGGTTTGGTGGCCGGTTTCTGTTTACCTGGGCTGGGTAATCGTTGCAACAGTGGCCAACATTTCGGTATTTCTGGTAAGTATCGGCTGGCAGGGAGGATTTCTGGCGGAACCGACCTGGGCCATAATAATGATTGCAGCAGCCATGTTTGTTTATCTGGTACTGCTCAAAACCCGGAAAATGCGCGAATCAGCACTGGTTGGTATTTGGGCTCTGGTAGCCATTGCTGTTAAACAATGGGACCTTAACCATGCAATTGTTGGTGCAGCACTTGCAGCATCAGTTATTTTGGTTGTTGCAATCGCTGTTGATGCATTTAAAACCCGAAAAACTCCAACGTAACAAAACACAGTTCGGAAAGAATATGTCTTTTAAAACATTTGTCCATTAAAAAAACATATTGAACAACATATAAAAAGCAAACATTTATCCTCTTTTTTTCTAAAAGAAAGGGTTACATTTGAAACCTAATCCTGCGGGAAGGCAAAGCTGAACTAAGGGAAGTAACTAAAATGAAGAAATAATTCTGTTTCTCTGCTTTTTGTTTACCTTTCCTTTATATTTCCCGCGTAAATACTGAACAATGCTGAATGACCAAAAACGTTTGGGTTTTGTTGGAATTATTGTGGATGACCGAAGAAAGTGTTCTGCAGAAGTCAATCAGGTAATTGGCGAATATGCCGCATTGATTCTGGCACGTACCGGATTACCCAATGCCAAAGGAAACACATCGGTAATTACCCTGGTGATTGATGCCACAACCGATGAACTTGGAGAATTAACCGGAAAACTGGGCCGTATTCAGGGAATTTCGGTAAAATCGGGCCTGGCCAAACAATCCGGTAAAAGTAATTTGTAATGAAAGCCAACTTATTCAGGCATGTTCAACCCGAAACCCGGAACTCGAAACTCGAAACTCGAAACTTTGAACTCGAAACCCGGAACTCGAAACTTAAAACTTTAAACTACAAAATATGTACAACGTACCAGCCGATTTTATTAACGAACAAAAAGTGTGGGATGTGCTGAATGCCCACAAAAGCGCAGACAGCCGGCAAGTAAGGGAAGTTTTAGCCAAAGCTTCCGAAATGAAAGGCCTTGATATGGACGATGTGGCTGTGCTTACCGGAATCAGCGATCCCGAACTGCTGGGCGAATTGTTCGCCACAGCCAATCAGGTGAAAGAAACCATTTACGGAAAACGCCTGGTGTTGTTTGCGCCACTTTATATTTCAAATTTATGCTCCAACGAATGTTTGTACTGTGCTTTCAGGGCCACAAATAAAGATATTGTGCGCAATGCGCTCAGTCAGGAACAAATTGCCCGTGAGGTGGAGATTCTGATCAATAAAGGGCATAAGCGCATATTACTGGTGGCGGGAGAATCCTATCCGAAACAGGGATTTCAGTATATTCTCGACGCTGTAAAAACCATCTACAATGTGAAATCGGACCATGGTGAAATACGGCGCGTAAATGTAAACATCGCACCACTGGAAACCGAAGAATTCAAACAACTGATGGCAGCCCAAATTGGAACTTACCAGATTTTCCAGGAAACCTATCACCGCGAAACCTATCAAAAAGTACATTTGGGTGGAAAAAAACGCGATTACAACTGGCGTATCTGGGCACTTCACCGGGCCATGGAAGCCGGAATTGACGATGTGGGCATTGGTGTTTTATTCGGATTATTTGATTACCGTTTCGAAATTCTGGCTATGATGCAACACATCCGTGAACTGGAAGATAAATTTGGTGTAGGGCCACACACCATCAGCGTACCGCGGCTGGAACCGGCAACCGGAAGCAATTTGGCTGCACATCCCCCATTTCCGGTTTCCGACATCGACTTCCGGAAAATTGTTGCCATTCTGCGATTAGCCGTTCCCTACACAGGCATCATCATGTCCACCCGCGAAACGGCCCAAATGCGCCGCGAAACCTTTGCACTGGGCGTGAGTCAGATTTCGGCCGGCAGCCGCACCAATCCGGGCGGATACGAACACGAAGAAGACGAAGACGACCCTTCAGGACAGTTCAGCCTGGGTGACCATCGTCCGCTCGACGAAGTGATTCGTGATGTGGCTAAAATGGGTTATATTCCGTCGTTTTGCACAGCCTGCTACCGTTTGGGACGAACCGGACAAGATTTTATGGACCTGGCAAAACCGGGCGACATTAAACTGCACTGCGCACCAAATGCCCTGTCGTCGTTCAAAGAATACCTGCAAAACTATGCTTCGACTGAAACCGCAGAAGTTGGAAACCGGCTTATCAAAAAAACCATCGCCGGAATGGAAGGAGTGGCTAAACAGCGTGCAGAAAAACTGGTAAAACGGGTGGAAGCCGGACGTGACGATGTGTATTGCTGATTTTTTCGAATATGACCGTTAAATAGTCGACATAAATCCTGGTTTTAGCCTGCTCCAGTCACTGAAACCAGAAAGTTAAAACACAAAAACAAAATTCTGAAAACCAATAATTTAAAAGTTATTTCACAATAAAAGATAAAAAAATATTAATATTCGTTTGGTGATGTTTCGAAATGTTATTAATATTGAATTTAAATTACGAAGTGAAATTATTTTTATTGTATAACTCAAAAATTGAAAAAAGATGAAAAAAGTATTGTTTGTATTCGCATTAGTTATGGCTTACGGATTGTCGGTTTCAACTGCAAGCGTAGTTGTTGATGACAAAGAAAAAGCAAAAGTAACCGTGGTAGCTGACGACAACAAAACAGCAGCAAAAGCTGATGGTTGTTCAGGTGAAAAAACAGCAGCCAAAGCTGAAGGATGCTCAGGTGAAAAAACTGCAGCAAAAGCCGAAGGATGCTCGGGTGAGAAAACTGCTGCAAAAGCTGAAGGTTGCTCAGGTGAGAAAACTGCTGCCAAAGCCGAAGGTTGCAGCGGAAGTTCAAAAACAGCCACTGCCAGCAACAACTAAAAAAGTTTCGTATTTCCAATATTAAAAAAGCTGTCTTTTTCGGAAGGCAGCTTTTTTTGTTTTCATGGTTTTAAAAACCACATTTCGAGATAAACTCAGAAATCGATTGAACTTTGGTTATTCAAGAATTACTTTCCCTTCAATTTCCACAAGCAAATCATCGCGGCAAATATCAGCAACAATGTACACCACGGGTAATTTGCCATAAAAACTTTTAAAAGTTCTTTTTATCTCCGGAAAATCTTTGCTGTTTTTGACATAAACACGTGCGTGCCCGTAAACCGGTTGTAACGAATTGCCTGACACAACAGACAACACGCCCGGAGAATAAAGTTTTTGCATGTTTTGAATGGTTATTTCGGTTTGCTTCACCGGATCGCCAATGCCAATTGTATTTTCACCCCTGATGGATGCCGTTCCGGAAATAAAAACCTGTTTTTTCCCGAACAATTCCAGGTAACGGGCGCGCTCAAATTTGGGTGTGGCTTTTACTTCCGATTGTTTTCCAACCAGTACCTTTTCGCTGTAACTGTGAGCTGCTATCTGTTCAGGATTGTTGAGCGGCAAACTTACGGCATTCCGGGCTTCCACTGCAACAAATTCAATGATAACACCGCCCTGGTTCATACCAATTCCGGTTGCAGCCGGAAAACCATTCCGGTTAAAATGTTCTGCGTAAAAACCTGCCCTAACATTGTTAAATACCTGATAGTGCTGTTCATCGCCATCAATTCCGGTAATATTCTCGATGTAATTCCATTGCCTCACAACCGACTGAAATGTCAAACCGGCTCTCTTCAGCAAATCTTTAAAAACTTTAAAAGCTTCACTGGCATTTTCGTAAAACCCTGAATTTATATTTGCTTGTGCGTGGCCAACCAAAACCCTGGCACTACCCCGTTTAAAAAATACTGCCGAACCATTCTCAGCCAAAAAAAGCTCCGGCTGCCAAAGTGAACTGTCGAAATAAAAAGCTTCTGCCAAAACACGGCAGGTAAGAGGCGGCTGCGCAATAAGGGCACAAATAACCGGTGTTTCAAAAACTTCCTTAGCCAGCTGTTTCACCCTGTTCTGCAATAGCTTATAATCTTCGTCAGATTTGGTATCAGCAAAAAAATTCAGTTTATAAATTTGCTTCCCTGAATTGATCTTCTGCAGCTGATTAAAACAATTAACCAACTGCTTATCAATTGATTCACAACTATTACCTGGTTTTATATAAACTCGATCTCCGTTTAAAAAATACATGCTTTTTCCTGTCAGCGAGAGTAATTTACAATGAGTTTTTTACTGAAAGAGTAAAGTCAATAATCTCCTTCAGCTCTGGCGCCATTCAAAACAGCTTCGGTTGAACCGATGCCCAACCGGTGAGCGCCCTGCTTCAAAAAGCCAACAGCATCATCCCAGCTTCGGATTCCGCCAGATGCTTTCACTTTCATTTTGTCGCCAACTGTTTTTACCATCACGTCAATCACCTCCGGAGTTGCTTTGCCGGGTCCAAATCCGGTTGAAGTCTTTACAAAATCGGCACCTGCCATATATGAGAGTTCACAAGCTTTTTCCACTTGCTCCAGTGTTAAATATCCGCTTTCCTGAATCACTTTTACCAACACACCATAACTGTGAGCTACTTCTACAACAGCAGCTATATCTTCCAGCACATAATGGTAATCTTCGCCCAGAAACTTTCCGATATTCATCACCATGTCGATTTCATCCACACCATCTTCAATAGCCTGTTTTGCCTGAAAAACCTTAACCGGTGTTGCATCGGCGCCATGCGGAAAACTGAGCACACAGGAAACCTTGACGTCGCTTCCATACAACATCTTTTTTGCCATTCTAATGTCACAGGGTTTTACGCACATACTGAATACCTTGTTTTCAATACACATTTTGGCATGCTTCTGCAAATCTGCGTCGGTAAATTCAGGTTTTAAAACTGCATGATCTATTGTTTTTGCAACTTCTTCTTTTGTCATATCTATTTGTTTTATTCTTCCATTTCTTTCAAAATCTGCTCCACCTGTTCATTGGTTTTAAGCAACTTATCTTTACAAATCTTCAGCAAAGAAGACACCCGCTTTACTTTATCGGCCAGCTCGTCAACATCCAGCTCCTCGTTTTCTATTTTTTCGAGAATTTCTTCAATTTCCGAAATGGCTTCGCTATAGGTTACTTTTTTTGTTACCATACTATTCTTTTTTTGTGATTCTACTTTCTATTTGTCCATCGGAAAACCGGGTTAAAATTTCATCATTCAGTTGAAGCCGCTCTGCCGATTTTACGATTCTCCCGTCTTTCAGTGTTAACGTGTATCCTCTTTTTAAAACATTTTCCGGATTAAGTAAACGAATGAAGTTCTCATTCTTTACAACACGCTCCTTTTCGGTAGCCAGAAACCTGGTCGATTGGTGTTTTACCAAACTGTTCAACTGGTTCAAACCAGCCATTTTCTTTATAAAAATTTCATTGGACAGGCGTTTTAAAATTCTCAGTTTTTTATCAAAATTGTTATTGGTTTCTGCTTTCCAAACCGAAAAGGCAGAATGCAGATCGTGTTTGAAATTGTTCAGTTCATATTTTTTATTGAACACAAACCTGCTGACCTGCTGTTGCAGGCTATTGCCCGTTTTAATCAGCTGCTTGTTTTTTTCATTAATGAATGCTCCGATGAAACGATTCAGGTTTTCAGCAAAATCTTCCAGCTGCTGTTTGTTTGAATCCAGTGCTTCACGAACCAGATGAACAACTTCTTCTTCAAGTCCGGTGAGCCGTTCGTAAAACCTTTCTGCACCGCTGATGAAAAATTCGGCCACGGCAGTTGGAGTTTTCATTCGGGTATGAGCCACCAAATCGATGATGGTGTCATCTTTTTCATGACCAATACCGGTAATAACAGGCAGGGGAAACTGAGTTACATGAAAAGCAAGGTCGTAGTTGTCGAAACTGCTCAGGTCGGCTGTTGCTCCACCACCGCGAATGATGGCCACAGCATCGAAAAAATCTTCGTATTCAAATATTCTGTCCAACGCTGCCATTATCGATGGAACAGCTTCGCTTCCCTGCATGTAGGCTTCGAAAAGGTGTGTATAAAAACGAATTCCCTGCGAATTGTTCTCTAACTGATTTATAAAATCCTGATATCCGGCGGCAGTTTTAGACGAAATAACAGCTATTTTTTGTGGTACAAGCGGAAGTTCCAATTCCTTATTCATATCGAAAACACCTTCATTCTGAAGCCGTTCAATAATCTCTTTCCGTTGCAATGCCATATCGCCAACGGTGTAAGCAGGGTCAATATCCTTGATATTCAGGCTTAAACCGTACGCGGGATGATACTCAACCGAAACCTGCACCAACACTTTAATGCCGTGAGTAAAAAACCTGCCGGTTGTGGTTTCAAAATAAGGTTTTAAAATACGGTAAGTATATGACCATATGGTTGCCCTTCCACGGGCAATAATATCATTCCCCTGTTTTTCAACCAATTCGAGATAACAATGTCCGTTGCGGTTTTCCTTCAATTCGCTAATTTCGGCAACCACCCAAACAGTACCCGGAATGGCATCACTCAGGGCGTCTTTTATCCATTGGTTTAACTCTAACAGGGTCAGTTTTTGTTCCATCATCAAGGAGTAATTCTGATTTTTACCGCTTCTGCCTTTTCGTCAGAAATAATGTGTAAAATTAACAATCCTTGCGGCAGGTTACGTAAATTTTGCAAAATTATCCGGGTAGCTTCACTTTTTTCTTCTTTACGCAGCAGTTTTCCGTCGATGGTGTAAAATGCAATCTGTACGTTTTGGTTTTTCAAAATATTTTGTTTTTGCAATACCAGGTAATCCATTGCCGGATTGGGATACACCAGCCATTCGGCGTCTGTTTTCCATTTTTTCAACACAGACTCCTTCAAAATTCTGTCAGCCAATACCATATCAGGAATTCCGTAACCAACAAGGGTGTCAGCATTCGGGAATAAATTGGCACTCTGCTCTATGGCACTTTTTACCTGAGAAGCCGTGGCTGCAGGATTTGCCTGCCACAAACAGGCAGCTGCACCTGCAAGCACCGGCGACGAATAAGATGTTCCATTTCCTGTGCCAATTGTTCCGTTACTGCGCTGAATAATGGTATTCCAGCCAAGCGCCGAAACATTTGGTTTAACATCGCCGTCTGAAGCCGGACCATAAGATGTGAACGGAGCCGGCACTCCCAGTTTATTTACAGCTCCAACTGCAATCACACTGTCGGCATCTGATGGGGTAATAATGTATTTCCAGCTACTGTTGCCCTCATTTCCCGCGCTGGCAAAAACAAGCATTCCCCGCGAAGAAGCAATGTTGGCGGACCGTGCCGCACGTGTCGTTTTACCATCCATTTCAGCATAAGTGTGGTTCATTGCCGGGTCGTTAAATGTAAAATACCCCAGCGAAGAATTGATGATATCTGCTCCGACACTGTCGGCAAATTCCGCAGCTGCAACCCAGTTGTCTTCTTCAATCAGGAATTCAGTTTCATGATCTTCTGAACGAATAAGCCAATAAGTTGCTTTTGGGGCAGTTCCAATCAGTTCTCCGGGAGAATTTCCGCCCATGATGGACAATACACTCATGCCGTGATAATGACCTTCGAAAAAATCCTCTTCTTCATGGGTAAAAACGAAACTTTTTCTGCCGGCTATCTGTCCATTCATCCACAGGCTGTCGAAAACAGCAAACTGATCGACCCGGTAAAAACCGGCATCCAAAACAGCAATCATCATCTCCTGCCCCATAAAATTCTGGTTATGCAGGAATTGCCCGTTTATCTGAGCAACCTGATGAACAGATTCTCCATACAACGAAGAATCAATTTCCAGTTTCTTTGCAAAACCTTCCAAAGACTCAAATTTATTTGTGGCACTTTTGGTGTTGCCACTCCTTTTGGTTAGCTGAACTTCCTTTACGAACGGCAAATTCATGGCTTGCTTCGGAAAATCTGTATCAAAAACTTTTACAGTAATTCCGTTCAGCCATTTTGAGGCATGCACAAATGTTGCCCCCAACTGTGTAATCTGCTCAATATAAGACGAATTCACCGGCAAATCGAGCGAATCGATGGCGATACTCTGCCTGTTTCTTCGTTCAATGGCTTTTTCTGAGAGGTATTCCTGAGGAGATAACAGTGAAAATGGCGAGTTGGCCTTGTCCTTGAATGCCACCCAGTAATAATTTTGAGCAACTGATTCACAAGGAATAAGAAAAATGGTTAATATAATCAGTAAAAAGGTTAATCTCATTGCGGCCTGACTAGATTTTCTCTTTTTTTATTCAAATACCACCGCAAATTAATGAAATAACTTGATTTTTATCTGATTTTTTGCATTTGCATCATATATTCAGATGGATTCTGCATAAATTTTTCGGGATCGGAAAGGGAATGACGGCCCGACTCCAGATCCATAATCTGAATGTTGTCAATACTGTCACGAACTTCCGGATTCAGTAATTGTCCTCCTTCATAAACCAAAGTGTACAGGTGTTCTCCCTGTTCGCTGTTGAATTTCCATTCGCCATGGCGGAGGTTATTCTTGTAAAAAGCTTCCATTTCAACCCGGCCGTTCTGAAAATAAGAGAGGCATAACCCATTGCGTTTTCCGTCACTGAATTTGCATTGCATATAGGGTTTTCCGTTTTTGAAAAACACGCTGTAATTTCCTTCCTGAACTCCGTTCTTCCATTCAGCTTCTTCAAGTATCTCGCCTGAAGTGTAAAAAGTTTGTGAAATGCCATGTTTCAGACCATTTGAATAATTTTCTTCTGCCACTTTTACTTTGTCTGAAAAGAAAACCCATTTACCTTCCCTTTTTTCTCCCAAATATGCGCCTTCAGCAATTTTTTTACCCCACACATCGAAGAGCTGAGCAAAGGCAGAATCTGAATTTTCAGCATAGCTGATTTTGGCTTTCACCTGCCCGCCCTCGTGATAACGAATCCATTCGCCTGCCGGTTTTCCGTCTTTAAAGAATCCTTCGTACATCAACCTTCCATTGGGATACGATTTTTGCCATTTGCCCTGTCGTAACCCATTGGTATCGGCTTGGTTTATCTGCGCAAACAGGGTAACCGGAATAAAGAAAAGAAATAAAAAAATAATTTTTCGCATCGTTGTTTTTTCTACAAAACTGTAAATAACGGAATTTATTTTGAAGTTTTTTCACGAAAAAAGCCCTGCAAAATTCTGCAAGGCTTTAGTTATTTTTTGTGCGAATTATTAACCTAAGGTGGACTCAAACATCCAAATACGTTTTTCAGCTGCTCCAATCAGATCGCTCATCAATGCTGAAGTTCCTTCATCTCCGTCGGCGAGTTCCAGAATTTCGTTGAAACTTTTCAGCAGGTACCGGTTGTTTTCCAAAACCAGTTCAATACCTTTTTTGCCTTCCGAAATAAATGCGGCTTCTTTCAGTTCTGCAGTTTTCAGATAATCAGCAAATGAATGAAGAGGCTTTCCGTCAATCATCAGAATACGTTCTGCAAGTTCGTCAATCACTTCGGCGGCTTCATCATACAACTGTTCGTACTTTTCGTGAAGCATAAAAAACTGGGCACCTTTTACATTCCAGTGCAAGCCTCTCAAATTCTGATAATAAATCTGGTAATCGGCCAGCAACTTGTTCAACTTCTCTACTAATTTTGAATTATTTGTTTTCATATCTAACTAAATTTTTAAATGGTTTTTTTTGTTTTTTATTCTTTCACAAATATACTATAAGCAATATTTACTATTTTTATACATTTATTAAAATAACTAATAATGAATCTTGTTCAACTTGACTATTTAAAAGCCCTGGTGCAGCATGGTAGTTTTTCGCTGGCAGCCAATAAACTAAAAATAACACAACCCGCATTAAGCCTTCAAATTGCAAAACTGGAGGAAGAGCTGGAGTTCAGGTTGATTGACCGCAGAAAAAGGCCTGTTCAACTCACCCGCGAAGGCGAATTGTTTTACGAAAAAGCCAGTGAGATTTTAAAAATGGTGATTGATTTGAAACAGGTGTCGTATGAGATGGGCAGTGAAATAAAAGGCCATTTGAAAGTGGGAATTATTCCAACCCTGGCGCCCTATCTTGTTTCGTTTTTTTCTGAAAACCTGAATGTAAATTTTCCTCATCTTCAACTGGAAATTACTGAACAAAAAACTGAAGATATTATTCATCAGGTAAAAATGGGTACACTCGACTGCGGAATTCTTTCTACGCCGGTTTTTGCTGTTGGAGTAGTTTTTGAACGGTTGTTCTATGAGCGCTTTTTTGCTTATGTTTCCGAGAAACACGCCAACTTCATTATCAATTCCGGCGCGGCCAGG
>CAZCPH010000032.1:11409-14500 GCA_964500105.1 uncultured Mariniphaga sp.
ACATTCCCGAAGCAGACATTTGGTACCTGGAAGAAGGAAACTGTTTTCAAAACCAGGTGAACTCCATTTGCCAGGTGAATCTTCAGAAACTGAAATCGCAAAACCTGATTTACAGAAGCAACTCCATTGAATCGCTGCGCAGAATTGTTGAAAACAAACACGGAATTACCTTTGTTCCGGAGCTTGCCACCATAAACATTCCTTCGGAACAGGAAGAGCTGGTTAAACCGATTTCGGGCCACACGCCGGTGCGTGAAATCAGCATGGTAACCACCCGAAACAATCCAAAAGAAAGGCAGATTTCGGCTTTGAAAGAGACGATACTGCAGAGCATTCCCAAACGAATGCAAAAAAAACCCAAAGGAGCTGTTATCGACACCAACATCAGGGTATAAAAAAACCCTGCATGAATTTCTTGCAAGGTTTTTTTCCGGTTTCAGCAAGTTCGCCAATTGGAACAACCCTATTGATATCTTTTCATTAATACTCTTCTTATTTGGCTTGGTCAGTTTGTTTATGCAGAGGTATGATTTATCTTCATAATCCATTTTTATTCAAATTCATTTTTAATAATTTTTTTTCAGGCAATGTTATTTGTTTTATTTCTAAAATGCATTATTTTTAATGCAAAATAGAAACATATAGGCTGGCAATAAAATTTATAAAACCGATGAATTACCTTGAATTCAAAAACAGGATGTTTGATTTGGCGTGTTTTAATACGCACCAGGTTTATGCATGGAATCCTGATTTTGACAGGAACAATTTTGTCCGTTGGGTAAAAAAAGGACTACTGGTTCGTTTGCGGCAGGGATACTACACATTCCCTGAATACAAAAACAAACCAGACTTTACCCTGTTCTTTGCCAACCGCATTTATCGTCCTTCATATATAAGTTTACATACAGCGCTTGCATTCTACGGAATTATTCCTGAAGCAGTGGTTCAAATCACAAGTGTTACCTCTTTGAAAACAGCAAGTTTTCAAAATGAATTCGGCGAATACGAATATAAAAGCATTCGGGAAGAACTGATGTTTGGTTATGACTTTAAAACCATTGCCAATGGCCAGTCAATAAAACTTGCCCGGCCTGAAAAGGCGTTGCTGGACTTGCTGTATCTCTATCCATTTTACAATTCAGAAAAGGAAATGGAAGAATTACGACTTGACGAGGATTTTTTACAGGATGAACTCAATCTTCAACGGTTGGAAAATTATCTGTCGGGATTTAAAAACAAAGCGCTTAAAAAAAGAGTGAGATTATTAAAAAGTAGTTATAGCTTATGATACAATTAGAATTGATAAAAAACTTCTTCCCCCCGGCAATAAGAGAGAATGTCTCATTTCAAAAATATATGCTGAAAGAATACATCCAGTTATTAATTCTGGATTACCTTTCCACTACTCCGTTTACCAAAAAGATAGCTTTTATTGGGGGCACATATTTAAGACTTGTAAAGGGAATCGATCGTTTCTCCGAAGATCTGGATTTTGATTGCAAAGACTTATCAAAAGAAGAATTTATGGAAATGACAGACGCTGTAATAACCTTTTTAAAACGTGATGGACTTCGGGTTGAAGTACGCGATCGTGAAAATAAAAAATTGACAGCCTTTCGCAGGAATATTCATTTCCCGGAACTGCTTTTTGAATTACGTCTTTCCGGACACAGGGAGGAGCGTTTTTTAATTAAAATTGAGGGTGAAGATCAACAAATGCCCTACAAACCGGAAGTAGTCAATATCAAGGGGTGTGGATTATATTTCCCGTTTCCTGTTCCTCCCGATAGTGTAATTTGCTCAATGAAGATATCTGCGATGCTTTCCCGCCGGAAAGGAAGGGATTTCTATGATGTGATGTTTTTACTGGCACAGACTCAACCAAATTATTCTTTTCTTGCTGAAAAGTTGAATATTCATAATCTGGAGGATTTGAAAACAGTTGTTTCCCAAACCTTAGAAATAGCCGATTTAAACGTGAAAAAGAGAGACTTTGAACACTTATTATTCAATAAAAAAAATAGCGAACGTATTCTTTCTGTCGGAGAATTTTTTCAGGATTTAAAATGAAGTTTTAAGAACAATGGCAAATACAACAAAATAGCCACCATTGAAAACAGCAACCCGCCCATAGCGCCTGCGGCAAATGCAAACCAAAACACTTCCGACTGGCCGCCCCAAACAAACGGAACCAGTCCAAGGACGGTTGAGAGTATGGTTAAGCCAATGGCTGAAATTTTTTGATTGAAGGCTTTCAGATAAGTCTTTGCAGTAGTTGGTCTGTTTTTGCGTTCTACCAGGTTATTAAAATCATTAATAATATAAATAGCTGCATTTACCACCAACCCGCTCAGCAGGATAAACGAGGCAAACCCTCCCTGGTCGAAATTGAAACCGAAAAGGTAAAAGGTGAGAAATACCCCGATAAATGAGATGGGTATCAAACTGATGACAGCCAAAGGTTTCAGCAGCGATTCGAATAAAATGGCGGTAGTAAACCAGATGATGACAATAATGAGAAGCAATAACCAGTATTGTTTTTTGTCTTTTAAATTCCAATAGATAAACGATTCGGGTTTCTGGGCTTTATATCCCAACGGAAGCACCTGGTTGATGGCCTCGGTTTCCCGTTCCTGTACCATTTGTGCCAGCGGACCGGGCCCAATGAAGTTGTAGTTCAGGTAAACCTGATATACCTGGTCTTTTTTATAAATCGACTTGCCGGTAAGCTGTTTTTCGATTTTCCCGGCCAGCGACAATTTTTTCTGTCCTTTTTCGGTAGCAACCGGTTGATGGTAAAAATCCCATTTGTTGTATTCCCTGTTCCGGTCAGACAGCAAAACTACCGGCTGAAGTTCGGTTTGATTGTAAAACGGTTGTAAATTCCTTTCATACAATTGCGTGAACAACGACCCCGTAAAATCGGTATAATTCAACTCCTGAACAGCCAGCAGGTTTTTGTCCACCTGCAGGTTGTATTCAAACCGGGTGGCTGCATACCATGATTGCGAACTGGTTATTTCGGTGTTATCCACCCTCGGGTTTTCCAGCAACTTTTTTTCCAGTTGCTCCGCAAAACCATACAATTCGT
>CAZCPH010000033.1:0-1224 GCA_964500105.1 uncultured Mariniphaga sp.
CTGTTTGCCGGCGAAAAATCGTTCTCGTTTACTCCGCTAACAGAATCGTCGCGTTTCGGGCTTGGTGCCGAAAGCAAGGTCATTTTGAATAACGGTCTGAATTTCGGATTTGTGTTTGTTCAGCCCAGGTTTTTTCAGGATATAAAAAATGAAATGGCTGCATTTACCGGAATTGATTTTAATGACAGGAACAGTGTTTCAATGTTTTTTATTTCCAAGCAGTTAGTGTCCAGTTCCAATTTGGTACAGCTTGTCAGTCTGAATTCCCGTTTTCAGTTGTTTGAACGAACATCGGGTGAGCTGGAACTTTCCCGCGGCCATTTTCAGGAGGTTTGGGACAATGCCGTTCGTGCAAATTTCAACTCGCAGTTTTCTGTTTTCAGTGTTGCAGGCAATTATTATTACACCGGGAAGAACTATCCGGGCTATTTTTCGAATTCCACTTTTTATTCCGGAAATGTTTCGGCCAATCTAACCCCAAAACTTACTCTGGGCATTTATGCCAAAGAAGATTTTATCAATGCGCAACTCGACACCTTTTTTGTTACAGCCCCCTATTCCCGATCTTTTCAGTCGATGCTGAACTACAAACTGGCATCACGGTCTTATCTGAAATTTTTTTGGCGGCAGTACGAGCGGAGAGACCGCCTGGCAACCGATAAATTTCATTACAAAACCAGTTCTGTGAATTCGCAATTTAATCAGCGTATTAACAGGTTGGAATACAATATTTTGGGTGAATACGGAACAACTACAAACCTGTTGCTGGCTGCCGGTCAGAATCAGCAAACCATGTACAGGGGATCGCTGAACCTGACCTACCGGTTTAATTCGCAGCATGCCGTGAGGTTTTTTGGCAGCTGGACAAACATCAACCGTTTTATTTCGGGCGAACAGCGAAATCTTATGGGCGGAATGGCGGTGGTGAGCCAGATTGCAAAAAATCTGCGGGCTAACCTTCATCTTCAGAATGCATACAACATCGAGGATTACTACCGCAACCGCAACCTTATGCAACTGAATATTGATTTTACCCCCGGAATAAAACACAAACTTTCCCTGCGCAGTTTTTATACGCTGTTCAGGCAGGAAACTGAAAATCCGGACCTGACGTTTTCGCTGAATTATGCGTACCGTTTTGGAATTCCGCTGAAGAAGGTGATGGAAGCCGGAGACCTTGAAGGGCGCATAAATCGGGAGGATGGCGAACCTGCTGCCGGAATT
>CAZCPH010000033.1:1234-10015 GCA_964500105.1 uncultured Mariniphaga sp.
TCCTTTATGAATAAAACGGCAATAACAGGGCGAAACGGCGAGTTCAGTTTTAAATCGGTACCCGCCGGCCGTCATTTGCTGATGGTGGACAAGTCGGGTCTCGCCATAGATGAAATTCCGGAGATTGCAGATCACTTTGAAGTAGAGATTCTGGAAGACCGGGTAACTGAAATTAATTTTCGGATTACAAAAGGGGCAAGGCTTTCAGGAGCTTTCGAACTACAGGAAGCCGGAATGTCTGTTTTGCAAAAAGAAGCGGTAAGTTTACAACATATTATTGTTGAACTGAGCAATGAACAGGAGCAATACCGGATAACTACCGAAGAAAACGGCAGTTTTTCTTTTCCGCTGGTGAGGCCGGGCGAATGGAATTTCAGGGTGTACACTATCAGTCTTCCCGGCGGATACGAGCTGGAAAATCCGTTTTCCAGAATTCAGCTTCAGCCCGGAGAAAAACAAAACCTCACGTTTTTGCTGAAACAAAGAAAACGAACAATCATTTTTAAGTCAGAAAATAATGTGCTTCAGCCTTTGAACCGGTTAACCCCGAAAACTGAGCAGAAAACTGGGGAACAACAAGAGAATGTGGAAGAGGATGCAGCCAGACCTGTTGTTTATTATTCAGTGCAGATTGGTGCTTTTGAAAACAGGCAAACAAATGATTCTTCCTATTTTGAAGAGCAACCGTTTGATTTTGAGAAGCAGACCGGTTATTTGTACAAATACTTTATCGGGAAGTTTCCGTCCTTAACCGATGCAGAAAAAGAGAGGAAAAGGCTGGAAAATTTCTACGAAAACCCGTTTGTTGTTAAATTTGAAAACGAACGGCCAATTCAAATCGAAAAAGAAAGAAATTAGTTATGGGAAAAATCGTATTGAAATATTGCAGTTGGTTGTTTGTCCTGTTTCCGTTGTTTGTTTCCGGGCAATGGGAAAACGGACAGGTATCGGTATCATTTTCGCTGCCAGAGGTGGCTTTGGTAGATATTGAGCCAGACGATGACAATAGCATTCAGTTTACCATTTTGCCGGGAACAGAATCGGGAGAAAAGCCCGAGGTTGGAAATGCAAGTAACAATTCGTTGTGGTTGAACTATTCATCGGCATTGCCGGCAAATCTGAGCTCCCGTTCAATCACTGCAGAAGTTTCTCAGGGTGTTGTTCCGCCGGGAATCCAACTTTTTCTGGAAGCCTCACATTTTCAGGGAAGCGGCAGAGGAATAAGAGGGCAGTCGTCGGGAAAAATTGAGCTGACCGGAAGTCCGCGGCCGGTAATTTCAGGCATTGGTAATTGTTACACCGGCGACGGAATCAATTCGGGCCATCAGCTTACCTTTTCCATTGCAATTGACGATGCTGCAGAGATGGGCTCAGCAGGTGAGCACAATTTCGTCATTCTTTATACGCTAACCGATAATTAACCTGAAATGATAAAACGTTTGGTAAAATTAGCAGGATTATTTTTTCTTCCCTTTTGGGTGTATGGCCAGCAACTTACAGTGCAGATTGAGCAAGATGTTCAGTTTAGCGAGTTTTTGCAGCCAATCAGCGAAGCCGGAACCGATTATTCTGCTACCCCGGATGCTCAGGCATCGGTGCATGTTTCTGTGATTATGGCAGATGAATTAAACCGGGGAAACAACAAAAATCAGAAATGGCGTGTGTTTGTTCACAAACTGGATATGGAATGGAACAGCGTTTTGCTGCTGGAAGGTCGCAGGACAGGCAGTGGTATGGGATTAAACAATCCCGGAAATCCCAACATCAGGGATGGTGAGAATTTTCAGCCCGTCACCAACAATCCGGTCTACTTTTTCCGGGGTATGGGTGAAATTGTTCAGATTCCACTTGCACTAAAGCTGAGCGGTTTTTCCGTTACCATGGGCGCACGCGATTTTGAAACCAGTCTGGTATTTACGGTTTACGATGATTGGTAGAATGACTTTTCAAAAAGCAGTATCATAACTTCAAGTATTACTGATACGTACAAAATTACCAGTTGAAAACCAGTCCGAATTTTTCAGGGTTCAGTCCCCATTTTTCAACCAGCCATCGCGAAGCCCTTAAATCATATCTGTTCCGGTTCATTTCGGGCAATTTTTGAATCATACTAACCACTCCTTCAACAATTTCCGGGCTTTTTTCTTCAATGCAGTCGATGGTATTCAGCGCATGGCAGCGGGCAAATTCATTCGGATGCTCCAGAACAGCCAGCAGCGCTTTTTTCGCAGCCTCTTTTTCGCCCAGGTTGTAAAGCGCTTCGGCAGCAACCACAACCACATTGGCTGAAGCATCGTTCAGCGCCGTCAGTAAGTCAGCTTTGGCAGGCATTGCTTCCTGTCCCAAAATGAGCAAGCCGGTAGCTCCCCAGTAACGGATGGCACTTTCGTCGCTTTTCAGGTAATTTTGCAAAGTTTGCAGGTTTTCCACTTTTCCAAGGGTAGCCGTTTCAGCTGCATCAATAATGGATTCCAAATCGATGTTTGCTGAACGCATGTAATCGTATATGGGCATTTCTCTTGCGCGTTCAATGCGGTCGGCTTCGGGAATAAATCCGGTGTCTTTTATCCGGCTTACCCAATTGCGGTTAGCTGCGCGCATTCGTTCCAAGACATCGGAATAAGCAGGGTCTGCTGCCAGATTGTTGATTTCCCATGGGTCGTTTTCCGTGTCGTACAACTCTTCCACCGGTTTGGTGTTCCAGAAAATGCTTTGGGTTTCGTTACATTCCCCGTTCAAATAAGCCTGTTCCCATGAACGGATGGAAGGCGCCCGCCACAAATATTCGAGGTGCTGGCCGTAAATGCGGAAAGGCATGTAGTTGCGGATGTAACGGTATTTATGGTCGCGCACGGCCCGGCTCATGTCGTAGCGTTCGTCCATTCTGCCCCTGAACATGAAAGCATATTCCGGGTCTTCTGTTTTTTGTTTTCCCAGAAAAGCATTACCCTGCAAAAATTCAGGTACCGGAATTCCGGCAATGCTGAGCAGGGTTGGCGCCAAATCAACAAAACTAACCAGCCGGTTTACCTTTGACCCGGGTTTTTCGGCAGGGAAAAGATAGTTGTATTTTTCGGGAATGCGAACAATAAACGGCACATGCGTTCCGGTTTCGTAAACATAGCGTTTGCTGCGGGCCAAAACGCCGCCATGGTCGCCGTAATAAAATACAATGGTGTTTTCGGCCAGGCCGGCATCTTCAAGTTCCTGTAACTTTTCGCCAACCCAGGCATCCATATCCTCTATTTTGTCATAATACTGTGCCCAGTCGTGTTTCATGGCCGGCGTTGCCGGATGGTGAGGCGGTATGGGCACCTGGTCGGGACTGTGGCGAAGCTGTTCGTCGGGAATGGAATCATGCAGCGAACTTTCGTGAGAGATGGTGGTATTGAAAACGGCAAAAAACGGTTGTCCCGGCGCCCGGTTTTTATAGTGAGCCTGATTGCTGCTTTCGTCCCAAATCCGATTCGGGTCAATGGATTCGGTGTTGTAATCGGTTTTTACATTGTTGGTGCAGTAATAGCCGGCCTCGCGCAGAAACTCAGGATAGGTTTTCACCACCTCCGATTTTGGATAATAGCTGCGCATGTGCTGATGTCCACCTGAGCTGGCATAAACGCCGGTAATGATGGTATTGCGCGCCGGAGCGCAAACCGGTGCATTGGCATAGGCGTGTGTGTATAAAAATCCTTCGGATGCCAGCTTGTCGAGGTTGGGTGTGGTGGCAAATTCATCGCCGTAACAGCCTAACAGCGGACTGTTGTCTTCGCTGGTGAGCCATAAAATATTGGGCAGTTCTTCGGGGATTTTTTCCCGGCAACCTGATAAAGAACTTGATGTGATAGCTGCAAGGGCAAGAAATAAATAACCGGTCAGGTTTTTAAATTTCATGGTGAAAATTTTTTACAGAAAGTTGTTCAAATATAATGAATGTAAAATTTTTCTCTGATAATTTCCGGTTTGTTTTGCCTACTCGAAAAATTATTGTTTTTTGCAATTCCTCCAAACGATTCAACCTAAAGCTAAAACATTTGTTATCGAATAAATCCTGGATTAATTCTGCGGAAGGAGAAACAATTTAAAGAAAATTGAATGGAGAAAAAGAAGAAGACCAAAGGAGAATTTTTTAAGCGAATGCTCGACAAAGTGGAAGTGGTTGGAAACAAATTGCCTCAGCCGGTAACCCTGTTTGCCATGCTGATGGTGATTACCTTGCTGTTGTCATGGATTTTTGGGGGTGTTACGGTTGATCATCCGGGGAAAGAAGCCGGGTTAACCGGTCCTGACGGAAATCCGGTTGAGACCATTGAAGTGGTTAACCTGCTTTCGCGCGAGGGTGTGCAGATGATTTTCACGAAAATGGTTTCCACATTTGCCAATTTCCCACCGCTTGGTCTGGTGCTGGTTGTGATGCTGGGCATTGGTGTAGCTGAATATACCGGATTGATTTCTGTGGCACTTCGTCTGTTTGTATCCAAAGTGCCAAAATCAATCATCACTTTTTCCATTGTGGTTGCCGGAATGTTGAGCTCTGTGGCTGCCGATGCAGGCTACGTTGTTTTAATACCGCTGGGAGGGGCTATTTTTATGGGGATGGGACGTCATCCGCTGGCCGGAATTGGTGCAGCTTTTGCCGGGGTTTCGGGCGGGTTTGGCGCCAACCTGCTGCCCACAGGACTCGATCCTATGATTGCTGCCTTTACCGAACCTGCCGCACAAATAATTGATCCGGATTACACGGTGAACCCGCTGTCTAATTACTACCTTATGGCTGCTTCTGTGCCGCTGATTGGTTTAATTGGAACCTGGGTAACCGAAAAAATACTGGTTCCGAGGTTGGGGAAATACAACCCCGCTTCAGATATTGAAATTGAAGAAGAAAAGCCCATTTCGCGAAGGGAAGTCCATGCACTGGGCTGGTCGTTTCTGGGTGTGGTTGTTGTTTTGGGATTGTTCATGCTTACTATAATTCCGGCCGATGGATTGCTGCGTGGAGAGATCGATCCTGTTACCGGAAGCCGCAGCTTTAAGCCGTTTTACGATTCGCTGGTGCCGGTAATGTTCATCGTGTTTTTTGTGGCCGGACTGGTTTACGGAATTGCAGCCGGAACCATTAAAACCGACAAAGATGTGACCGATATGACGGCCAAAAGCATGTCAACCATGGGTATGTACATTGTAATTGCTTTTGTGGCGGCACAGTTTGTAGCCTATTTCAACTGGTCGCACCTGGGAAGTGTTCTGGCCGTGAAAGGTTCCGATGCGCTGAATGCCATTGGGTTTACCGGTGGTCCGTTGCTGGTGGCATTTATCATTGTTTCTTCTATGGTAAATCTGGTAATGGGCAGTGCTTCGGCCAAATGGGCCCTGCTTGCACCCATTTTTGTGCCCATGCTCATGCTGATGGGCTATTCGCCCGAAACAACACAAGCGGCTTACCGAATCGGCGATTCTTACTCCAATATACTTACACCACTGTTGCCTTACTTTCCGCTGGTTATTGTTTTTGCCCAGAAATATGTGAAAGAGGTAGGAATTGGCACACTCATTTCCATGATGATTCCCTATGCCATAGCATTTGCAGTGGTAAGGATTCCGATGTTGCTGGTATGGATCTGGGCAGGACTGCCGCTGGGAATTGAGGGGCCGATATACTATCAACCGTGAGTTTACTCACACGTACACGTTTCCAGACAATCTACAATCTGGCTCAGGATTTCGTATTTGAGGTAGTAAAAAGTGTTTTTTCCTTCGCGTTTGGAGCAAAGCACTCCTTTGTCGCGTAAAATGCCCAAATGGTGTGATGTTGTTGATTGTTCAATGCCCAACAGTTCGTGGATTTCTGTTACGGTAAGCTTTTTACCGCCTTCAAGGTGTTTCAAAATGGCAATACGCATGGGGTGAGCAATTGCTTTGAGCATATTTGCCGCAGTATCTAACCTGTTCGCGTCCAACACCTTGATTTCTACCATTTTTGCTTCAATTGTTTAAAAATGCAAATATATAAATATTTAGGGATTAACCGAATTGACTTTTTGAATTTAGATACATTATGAATAATTCGGTTTTCGTGCAGAATTTTTTTGTGGAAAGTTTACCTTTTTCAACGAAATTATTCTATGTTCGTTACTGAAAAGGAAAAAAGGGAATTTGTTGCATGTCGAAAATAGAAACCATACGGTTACCCATTGAGCAGGAGCTAAAAGATTTTGAACCATATTTCAAAAAATCTTTGAAAAGCGATGTCCCGTTGCTGGGAACCATACTCAATTTTTTATACCGAACCAAAGGCAAGCAGCTGCGTCCCATGTTTGTTTTCCTTTCGGCCAAACTGCATGGCGAAACCAATGAGTTTTCGCAACTGGCAGCCTGTTCGGTGGAGCTGCTGCATTCGGCAACTTTGGTACACGACGATGTGGTGGATGAATCGTATGAGCGGCGTGGCATGTTTTCCATAAATGCCCTGTGGCGCAACAAGCTGGCTGTGCTTGTGGGCGATTATATTTTGGCTAAAGGGCTGCTGCTGCAGCTGGAGCACAAAAAATATAATTTTTTGCACCTCATTTCCCGCGCTGTGCAGGATATGAGCGAAGGTGAAATTCTGCAGGTGAAAAAAAGCCGTAAGCTCGACATCGACGAAGAAACCTATTTCGAAATCATTCGCAAAAAAACGGCTTCGCTTATTGCCACCAGCATGGCCATTGGCGCGGCATCGGTTACAGAAGACCCCGAAATTCCGGAAAAAATGTATCGGATAGGGCAGGACGCCGGAATCGCCTTTCAGATTAAAGACGATATTTTCGATTACCAGGCCAAGGGAATAATTGGCAAACCCACCGGAAACGACATTAAAGAAAAGAAGATTACGCTGCCGCTGCTGCATTTATTGAATAACGCTGAATCGGGTGAAAGAAGACGGATTCTGCGGCTCATAAAAAAGAAAAACAAAAACCGGAAGGTGGTGGAAGAGCTCATTCAGCTGGTAAGTGAAAAAGGCGGGATTGAATTTGCTACTGTGAAGATGAATGAATTCAAGGACAAAGCGGTGAACGCGTTAATGGAATTTCCGGAAAGTGAAGCACGCACTTCGCTCATTGAGCTGATGAATTACATTACCACCCGAAAAAAATAGGGGACCCTCCCTAATACTCTTCAAAATTGAGAGAATTTCAGTCACTGCAAAATTGGGATTTTTACTCTTCGCTTTTTAATTTCTGATTGTTACGGTGACGTTCGCTGTCGCGACTGGTTTTTTTCTCCATGTTTTTCAGGAAAGCTTTGTTTAAATCCACGCCGGTTTGGTTGGCCAGGCAAATGAGTACCCAAAGCACATCAGCCATTTCATCTGCCAGATTGTATTTTTCATCCGATTTTTTGAATGACTGGTCGCCATATTTTCGTGCCATAATACGGGCCAGTTCGCCCACTTCCTCGGTTAAAACGGCCATGTTGGTGAGCTCGCTGAAGTAACGTACGCCAACGGTTTTAATCCACTGGTCAACCATTTGCTGGGCCTCGGTTATTGAAAGCTGCTTTTTATTCATAACTTAAAAATTGATGAAAATTTTTGAGGCTGATCAATTCAGCTTTTTCCACATTGTAAGTATCTGCGAATGCTTTTGGGATTCTGTAACCAGGTTTCGGGTTCCATTTAAATTCGAATACTTCAAGTTTCCCGTCAGACTCTTCAATATAATCGATCTCATTTTTTTGATGGGTCCTCCAAAAATAGGAGTTTACCCTTCTCAATGCATAGTGATTTGATTTTAAGCGTTCCGAAATCAGAAAATTTTCCCAAAGTGCTCCTTTATCATTTCTCAGATCGATTGGCCTGAAATCGTTGATCATTGCATTTCTGATTCCTGTATCATAAAAATAGATTTTCACTTTTGAAGAAAGTTCATTTCTTAAATTCCTGCTGAACGGCGGTAACCTGAAAATGACAAATGCTTTTTCCAGCAAATCGATGTAATGAATAATTGTTTTTCTGTCAATTTGTAACAACCCTGACAATTCATTATACGAGACCTCACTTCCAATCTGAAACGCCAGTGCCTGCAATAGCTTTTGGAGAAATTCCGGTTTTCGTATCTGTTGGAACGTGTAAATATCTTTAAAAAGATAACTGCCTGCCAGATTAAAAAGAATTTCCTTCTCCTCACCAAAATTATTGATAACATCAGGATACATTCCAAAAATAACTCTTTGATTCAGTTGTGAAAGCGATTCCAGATAGTTGGAGTGTTCAACCAACTCCTCCCAGGAAACAGGGAACAGTTGGTATTCGTATTTCCTTCCGGTTAAAGGTTCGTTTAAATAACTGGTAAGCTCAAAGGATGATGAACCTGTTACTACCAGTTGGATCTCCGGGATTTCATCTACTATAATTTTTAAGGTTATGCCAATATCTTGTATTCTTTGGGCTTCATCAATAAAGACAAGTTTTGCTTTTCCAATCAGTTGCTTTAGTTCACTCACCCCGGGATTTTGCAATTGTTGCTGAATAACCGGTAAATCAGCATTCAGGTAGAGTGTTTCAATTTGGCTTTTTTCGGCTATTTCTTTAATGAGCGTAGTTTTTCCTGTTTGTCGGGCGCCCAAAATTAAAATAGCTTTTCCTTTTTTTACCTTTTGCCATATAATATTTTCGAGCTTTCTTTTTATCATAAAACAATTAAATCAGGATTATATTCCCAAAATTACATATAAAAATTGGGATTATATTCCCAAAAATGTGAAAAGTTGGCAACAGAACATGAATAACCGTCAAAAATCTTTTTG
>CAZCPH010000033.1:10025-12491 GCA_964500105.1 uncultured Mariniphaga sp.
CGAGTCGATGATTATGGTCACCGGGCCGTCGTTCACCAGTGAAACGTCCATCATGGCGCCAAAAATTCCGGTGCCCACTTTTTTGCCTAGTAATTCCTCTGTTTTGGCAATGAATTTTTCGTACATCGGAATTGCAAAATCCGGTTTAGAGGCACGAATATACGAAGGCCGGTTGCCTTTTTTGGTGCTGGCATGCAGTGTAAACTGACTCACTACAATCATATCGCCGCCAACATCCTGCACCGAACGGTTCATCACACCTTTTTCGTCGTTGAAAATGCGCAGCTGAAGAATTTTTCTTACGAGCCAGTCGATGTCTTCCTCCGTATCGGCATCTTCAATGCCCAAAAGCACCAACAAACCTTTTCCAATTGACGATACCACCTTTCCATCGACAGTAACTTTTGCTTCGGAAACCTTTTGAACAACTGTTCTCATTTAAAACCTGTTTTTTGCTAAATTACAAATTTTAGTTATGCCTGAACTTTTACAAATTATTTTTGTTTATCTTTCAGTAAAAAAATTAAAACAAAAATCAAATTGAAAATAACTTGTTATGAGATTAAGTTTATTATTGATAATTCCGCTTGCAATGCTAATGTCATGTGTGTCGCAGCGGGAGCTGGAAAGTGAACCTGTCATAATTCAGACTTCTCCTGAAAATGCAGTTCGGGAGCTGGAAATTGAATTTCAAAAGGGAAAAGCATTTAATCATCCTTCGTTTGCCGTTTGGACCGAAGATTTGGAAGGAAATTACATTGAAACATTGTATGTTTCGGGGTATGTGGCCAAAGGCCGTTATGGTTATGGAGAAATTGAACCGGGAAAATGGAAAAGTGAACCGGGGGATGCCCGTCGCCCGGCAACTTTGCCCTACTGGGCACACAAACGCAACATAAAGGCGCCTGATGGTTTGTTTATTCCATCGAGCGAAACAGAGGTGCCAGATGCGCTGACTTCGGCAACGCCACGAAGCAATTTCAGGCTGGAAACGGCTACAAGCTACGCCGGCAATAAAAAGTTCAGGGTTTTAATGGAAATAAACCAGGCCTGGGACGCCAACGAATTTTGGACAAACAACAAGTTTGAAGGCGATATGAACTATTTTGGCTCGTTGCAGCCGGCTTTGGTCTATGCAGTTACCGTTGATCCTCAAAGTTCAGAAACAGAATTTTTCCTGAACCCAATTGGGCACAGTCATCCCACAGGAGCTAATGGCGTATTGTTTACCGACCTGACCACACTTACCACGGCAAAAGAAATTGCCAAAAAAATTGTTGTTCGAATTAAATAATCCCTTTTAAGAAAAACCATGAGAATATTTTATATCATCCTGCTAGTTATAATTTTTCCTGTTACAACACTTGCACAAAACGCATCATTGAGAGGACGCGTTGTAGATGCGGTTAACAATGAGCCTTTGCCCTTTGTAAACGTGATTGTTTCGGGAACTACCACCGGAACTATTACCGATATGGACGGCAATTTTGTACTTACCGGCCTTACTCCCGGTTTTGTGCGTGTGGAGGCTTCGTTTGTGGGCTACCGCAGGGCCGTTTCTTCAGAGGTGGAAGTGAGTGCTGCCCGTGTAAATTCCGTTGAAATTCAGATGGAAGAACAGCGGGAACAAATCGAAGAGGTTACCGTAACTGCTTCACCGTTCAGAAAAACAGAAGAAAGTCCGGTTTCGCTGCGCAGTATTGGCATTGGCGAGATAGAAAAAAGCCCCGGAGCCAACCGCGATATTTCCAAAGTTATTCAGTCTTTTCCGGGTGTGCAGTCAACGCCGGCGTACCGGAATGACGTAATTATTCGTGGCGGGGGGCCATCCGAAAGCCGCTTTTACCTCGACGGTGTGGAAGTGCCGTTTATCAACCATTTTTCCACGCAAGGCGCCTCGGGCGGACCTGTGGGAATTATTAACGCCGACTTTTTACGCGAAGTGAATTATTATTCCGGTGCATTTCCTGCCAACCGTGGAAATGCGCTGAGTGGTGTGCTTGAGTTTAATCAGGTGGACGGCAACAGCGAAAAGCTGAAATTTCAGGGAACAGTTGGCGCTTCTGAAGTGGCAGCCACACTCGACGGTCCTTTGGGAGAGAAAACTACATTCGTATTTTCGGCACGCAGGTCGTATCTCGAGTTACTTTTCAGTGTTCTCGAATTGCCGTTTCTTCCCAACTTCACCGATTTTCAGTTTAAAGTCCGCTCGCGAATCGACAAGAAAAATGAACTTACTTTTATAGGTTTGGGAGCTGTTGATGTAAACAAATTGAATCTTGGAATAGATAATCCGGACGAGCAGCAACAGTTTATCCTGAGTCAGATTCCGGTAAATGAACAGTGGAACTACACGGTGGGCGCCGTTTACAAACACTTTCGCGACAACAGTTTTCAAACGGTGGTGCTGAGTCGAAGCCATTTGAATAACGGAGCTTACAAGTATTTCGACAACGACGACAGCTC
>CAZCPH010000033.1:12501-14431 GCA_964500105.1 uncultured Mariniphaga sp.
TCCCGTCTGTTGCTTATAACATCCTGCTGCCATTATGGTATGCCATGTTGTTTCTTGGGGTTTTTACAATAGGCTGGAACCTGGCATTATTTGTTTTAAAAGATAAGCTCTCTGAAGAGAATAAAATTCTGGATTATATTTCCGAAGAAATTGAAAACAAGCTGCGGCTTGAAAACACTACCCGCATCGATGGGTATAAGTTTAACTTCGGTGCCAATCTCGATTTTACCACTTACACCAACTCAACCCAACAACGCCGTTTTTATGGTGACGGCATTTTGAATGTGGATTACAATACGAAGTTGAATCTGATAAAGTGGGGATTTTTTGCCCAGGGGAGTAAGAATTTGTTTGATGAACGTTTGGTGCTTTCGTTGGGGTTGCGTGCCGATGCCAACAACTATTCTTCGAGTATGAATAACCTTTTAAATCAGCTTTCTCCGCGTTTTTCAGCCTCATACAGTTTAACACCTTTGTGGAGTCTGAACTTCAATACCGGAAGATATTACCAGCTGCCATCATATACCACGCTTGGGTTTCAGCAAAACGACGTGTTGGTAAACAAGGAAAACAACCTGAAGTACATTATGGCAGATCATTTGATTGGCGGACTGGAATTTCGTCCGCGCCAGACCGTATTGTTTACCCTCGAAGGATTTTTGAAAAATTATAAGGATTATCCATTTTCGGTGAAAGATCAAATTAGTCTGGCCAACAAAGGAGGTGATTTTGGCGTAATTGGCGATGAGGAGGTGCTTTCGCAATCGGAAGGACGGGCTTATGGCGCCGAGTTCCAGGCACGGGTGAACGCACCCGGCGGTTTTAATTTTAACCTTTCTTACACCCTCGTGCGCAGCGAGTTCCTGAACGGTAGCGGAGATTACATTCCCACCGGTTGGGATTCAAAACATTTGCTGAATATCACTTCCACCGTTGAACTGAAAAAGGACTGGCGTGTGGGCGGAAGATGGCGTTTAGTGGGTGGGCTGCCTTACACACCTTACGATTTGGACCGCAGTTCGCTGGTGGAAGCCTGGAATCTGAGCGGCACGCCTTATTTCGATTTCACCCGGCTGAACTCGGAGCGCTTTTCGGCTTTCCATCAGCTGGATGTGCGGGTTGACAAGTCGTTTTATCTCGATAAGTTAACGGCCAAATTTTACATCGACATTCAGAATTTGTATAATTTTCAGGCTGAACAGCAGGATATTATCGTGAGAGATACCGATGACAGCGGAAATTTTATTTTAACCGACAATGGCTCACGTTATCAGCTGAGAAGAGTTGATAATACTACAGGAACTGTACTGCCAACCATCGGGATAATTGTGGAGTTTTAGCAGATTTTTGGGAAACCTGTATTGCCGTCGGATTTTTACGTCGGATCAAAAATAATTATTAAAAGAAGAAGGCTTCAGCCACATCCTTTCATATGTGGCTAAAGCTTTTTTTTAATGCTGCTTGCATTAACCCGTTGGATAAATCCAACGGCAATGTGAAAAAGATAGCCGTTGAAATAAAAAAAATCGGTTTATTTGGTATCGTCAAAACCAATATGTTTTAGAAAACAAGGTCTCATGCTTTGCATTCAACTTAAAAATAACGACCCGTACTTTTGCCTTGCAGCCGAAGAGCATTTGCTGAAGAATTTTTCGGAAGATATTTTTATGCTCTGGCAAAGTGAATATACGGTTGTGGTTGGCAAGCACCAGAATGCCATGGCCGAAATCAATTATCCGTTTGTGCACAAAAACGGAATAACGGTTGCCCGGCGTATTTCCGGTGGCGGAACGGTATTTCACGACGCGGGAAATGTCAACTTTGCGTACATTAAAAACGTAAGTAGTCCGGCCGAAATATCCTTTAAACGTTTTACTGAACCGGTAGTAAAAGCGCTGGCCAAATTGGGAGTAACAGCAACAACCTCGGG
>CAZCPH010000034.1:0-14291 GCA_964500105.1 uncultured Mariniphaga sp.
ATGTTGTTTTTCAGCTCAACGCCATATTGTCCGTAATCGTAAACGGCGCTAAGTCCGTCGTAAATTTCGCTCGACTGAAACACGTACCCGTATTCTTTACAGTGTGCTACCAGCTTTTTAAAGATGTCTTCCTGTGCCATTTATTTAATTTTCAGAATGAATTAAGCGACAAAAATAGAATTTAATTGGTTGTTGCGAAAAAGGGTAGAAGCAAACAGTCCGGAAATATTAATCTACTTCTTCAAAATCAACATACTCGCCGTCGTCGCGGTTACGAATGTTGTTGCGGTTTTTATTGTATTCAATAGTTACCTCACCATCCTGTTTTCCTGAATGTTGCCGTTGCCGTTGCTGTTCCTGCATTTTTTTCTGCATATCTTTTATTTTATTTTCAAGTATTAACGGCAATACATAACGGGTAAAAAGTCTGATTCCATAATAAATGATGAGAATGATAATCAGTGTTCGTATAAAATTTACAATATAAAGTGTAATGAAAAGATTCATATTGTTGATAATTATTGTGTTTCGAATAAAAAATTAATGCCAAACGACAAATTTAACTGTTTTGTTGCCATTGGCTGAATAATCCCCGAAATATTGTTGCTTGTAAAATATATCTGAAGCCAGTTGTTTGTGTAACTGGCTCCAAAACCAGGGAAAATGTTCTCTGTATTAAGTAAAGATAAACTTCCGTAAAATGTGAATCTGGGATTTAAAGTTGCTGTGGCAAAAAGCGAAAACAAATTTAAAGCGTTCAGCTGGTAGGTTTTAAACTGGTTTTGAAATCCGGCAGTCAGTTTTTCTGAAAACCTGTACTTACCTGCCAAACCAATTTTTAACGGCAACGTGGAAAAATTGTGGGAATTCGTTTTATTCACGTCCAGCACATAGGCAAGCGAATCGCCAAATTTAATCAGCGCCTGGCGTGGTTCAAGATACCTAGGTTCTGTTACACCCTCATCAACAGATTGATAAAAATCTTTTTCAGAATAAATTACCGGTCTTGAAAATACGCTCTCAAAAGTTTTGTGTCTGAATCCCAAAAGTCCCGCGTCGGTGAAGCTTAGCGAAAGTTCGGAAAATTTATTTGGACGATACACCACTCCCAGATCGAGCGCTACTCCAAGGTTTCGGGGCTGAAAAAAGTAGTTGCCGGGCGATATATCTGCATAAAATGTAGAAGATTTTCTGATTGTATCGCGTTGGTGTCGCAAAGCTCCGCCAAATATAAAATTACCTTCGGTTTGTATCAGTAAGTTCTCCTGATCGGGTTCAACTGCAAAGCTCATGTCTTCTCCCGAAAAATGCAGTTTTCCAAACAAAAGTTTGGCACGGACTCCAACATCCAGGTCTTTGTGCAACCGTTTTGAAACTCCGGGAGCTATTTCGCGGTAATGGGTGAGAAACATCGATGCTTCGCCCAGGTATTCATTTTTCCCATAAAAATCTTTTGTGCCATCGCGAATAATGCGAACAATTTCGCGGTCGAAAATACCTTCAGAAAAAGCCCGTTCCGAAACAGAAAGGCTGAATGTATAGTTCTGGTGCCGGAAACTTGCAAAAAACACGGTTGCTCCCGCTGAAGTTTGAATTTTTCCCTGTTCATTAAGCGTATCATAAAAACGGTGAAAACTGTAGGCAAACCCTTTTGAGAAAAGCGCGTTTATTGGAACACTGGAGTTCCACTGCCACGAAACACCAGACAGGAAAGGCATACCGACAACAAGCTTGTCGGTATGGTTTTGCATGGCCGGGTTTTCCAGCGACCATTGCGAAACTTCAGGCAAATAATAGAGCGACCCCGATTCCTGGGCAGAAATTTCAGAAACCAGAAGTCCGAGCAGGAAAATGAAAAATATTTTCGCTTTATTTTTGATACAAACCGGCATTATTTCAGCAAATAAACGTGTAAAATTAACTTTTATGCCGGTAAAAATTAAAATAAAAAAAGAAACTGCTTTTAGCCGGGTGCCAAAACAGTTTCTATTGTAATAAAAAATGGCATATTTTGAGTTATCTTGCACTCACATCTCCGCCGCTTGACTCATCGATATTTTTTACTGAAGGATTTCCATAATAACTTACATCGCCTCCGCTGCTGGCGTTGGCATGTATTTCATCGGTTGCATGAACTGCAACATCGGCGCCACTGCTGGCGTTGGCGTGGCAAACTGATGCTGCCAAATCCCGTGCATTAATGTCGCTACCGCTGCTGGCACTGGCCTTTACCGTTTTTGCTTTTCCGCTCATTTTAATATCAGCACCACTGCTGGCATCGAGCGAAATATTTTTGTAAACCACATCCAGAACCACATCGCTTCCGCTGCTTGAGTTCACCTTCAATGCATCGCCTTTTAGCGTGTTTTCAGATTTTACATCACTGCCCGAGGAGGCATCAATGCTTTTTAAATCGGTTACTGTTACGTATGCTGACCGGGTAGTTGCTTTGCCAAAATTAAAAAAGTTGAACAGGTTGCTTTTTTTCGTGTAAATGTGTAAACTGCCGTTTCTTACTTCGGTTATCACGTCATCTATCACGTCGTCATCTGCTACTATTTTTACTTCTTCGGTTTCACCCATTTTTATAAATAAGTCAATGCCCGTAGAAACATGAATGCCTTCGAAATTACTGACTTTTCTGATTTCTGTTTTTTGACTGTTTCCTGCATAAACCGCAGAGGACAATGCAAAAAGACCAATTAGAATTGCAAATAAGGCTTGTTTTCCTGTTTTCATTGTTGTTTAATATTTATGGTTTTCGAATATTGAAATTGCAAGTAAATTATTTAATTGACGATTCAATTTACGACAAGTTACACCTTGTTTCATAATTTTTTCGGTCAACGCACCTGTTTCCCGGACGAAACCACCATTCTGGCAGGAACCCGAAGGGTTAATATATTTTAACTTAATGCAATTGAGCGATAAATGACCGATATCGGGTAATATTTTTAATTTTGTCGGTTTAGTTATAAATAGATCAGATTGGGTTTCACTCAGATATTAAAAAGAGAAAGCTATGAATTGGAGAAAAATTTGGATAGGAGCATTGATAGTTGTTGTTGCGGGATTGGGCTTTTACAGCTTCAACCGCGATCAGAAAAATTTTGAAATTGCCAAAAATCTGGAGATATATTACAGCTTGTTCAGAGAATTGAACATGTTTTATGTGGACGATGTGAATCCGAATAAACTGGTGAAAACGAGCATCGACGAGATGCTGGTGTCGCTCGACCCGTACACCAATTTTATTTCGGAAGACCAGATGGAAGATTTTCGGTTTATGACCACCGGGGAATATGCCGGGATTGGCGCCTTAATTGGCCAGCAAAAAGGGAAAATTGTGATTTCGGAGCCTTACGAAGGATTTCCGGCGCAAAAATTTGGACTGAAAGCCGGCGATATTATTCTGGAAGTGGAAGGAAAATCCACAGAAAGTATGACCACCGAAGATGTGAGTAATTTGCTGAAAGGTCCGGCCAAAAAACCGGTGAAAATTAAGCTGCAGCGGCCTAGCGAGAAAAAGCCGTTTGAAGTGGATGTGGTTCGCGAGAAAATTTCCATTGATGCCGTACCGTATTACGGAATGGTTGAAAACAACACCGCTTATATCAGATTATCAAATTTTACGGCAAATTGCAGTGAAGATGTTAAAAAAGCATTCCTCGATCTGAAGAAGAACAATCCTGAAGCACTTATTCTCGATATGCGCTCCAATCCGGGCGGTTTGCTGCAGGAAGCCGTGAAAATTGTAAACTTATTTGTTCCGCAGGGGTCTGAAATTGTGAGTACCAAAGGCAAGGTAAAGCAATGGGATAAAACTTACACGGCAATGTCGGCGCCGCTTGACACAACTATTCGGATTGCCGTTTTAACCAATCGCGGTTCGGCATCTGCATCGGAGATTGTTGCCGGCGCTATTCAGGATCTCGATCGCGGACTGGTTATGGGCTCCCGCACTTTTGGCAAAGGCCTGGTGCAAACCACACGCGATCTGGCCTATAATTCAAAATTGAAAGTAACGACAGCAAAATATTATATTCCCAGCGGCCGGTGTATTCAGGCACTCGACTATTCGCACCGCAACGAAGACGGAAGCGTTGGTTATGTTCCTGATTCACTTATTTCAGAGTTTACAACAAAAAAAGGCCGGAAAGTTTACGACGGTGGCGGAATTGTACCCGACATCGTTTTGGAACCTGAACAGTTGAGTAATTTAAGCGCGGTGCTGATTACGAATTTTCTGGTATTTGACTTTGCAACTGATTTTGCAAACCAGAACGAAACAATTCCGGAACCCGAGCAATTTGAAATAACTGACGAAATTTACAATCAGTTTTCAACTTTTGTGAAGGAAAACGATTTTGAATACGAATCGCAGTCGAAGCAAATGCTTCAGGAATTGATTGAGAAAGCAAAAGAGGAAAAGTATTTTGAGCTTGCTTCTGCCGAATTTGAAGAAATAAAGGCAAAGCTTGAACCTCAGCTTGAAAAAGACCTTGGTGTATTTAACGAAGAGATCAAAAGTCTTTTGAAGAGCGAAATTGTTTCGCGGTATTATTATCAGAAAGGAGCAATTCGTGCATCGCTCAGCGAAGACGATGTGATTCAAAAAGCCGTTGATGAACTGGGTTCGCCAATGTCGTACACTTCTTATTTTGAGCCGGGAATTACCATTACAATGAAACGGCCGTAAAAAACTGATTATAGAATGAGTTTTAAAGAATTAATTAATTTTCAGCTTTTAAAAACCGAACATCTCGATATTACGGTTTTTAGTGTAGCAACAGTATTTTTAATTTTTCTGGTGACCTTTGTTGTCCTGAAAATTGTCCGCAGCTTTTTTAAGCGGTACATTCGCAAAAATGAGCTGGAAAGACGTTCCTACTGGTCAATTTATCTCATTTTAAGGTATGTGGTATGGGTGGTTGTACTTGTGCTCATCCTTGAAACGTCGGGGGTTAAAGTGTCTATTTTGCTGGCCAGTATCACAGCCCTTTTGGTGGGTGTTGGGTTTGGTATTCAGCAGCTTTTCAGCGATATGGCTTCTGGTATTGTACTTATTTTCGAGAGAAATCTTCAAATGAACGATATCATTGAACTGGATAACGGAACCATCGGAAAAGTGCTTCACATCGGATTGCGAACCTCCAAACTCAAAACCCGTGACGATGTGATTCTTGTGGTGCCTAACAGTAAATTTGTGAACGATACCATCATCAACTGGAGCCAGATGGATTACAATACCCGCTTCTCGGTTAAAGTTGGCGTGGCTTATGGTTCCGATACCCGGCTGGTTACCAAAATTTTGCTCGATTGTGCTTCAGCTGTAAAAAGCATATCGGCGCAACCCAAGCCGTTTGTGCGGTTCAGCGATTTTGGCGATTCTTCGCTCGATTTTCAGGTATTCTTTTGGGTGAGGGAACCTTTTTTGGTAGAACATGCCAAAAGCGAAATAAGGTATGCCATCGATGACGAATTTCGGAAGCATGGCGTGGAAATTCCATTTCCTCAGCGAGATCTGCATTTCAAATCCGGACAGCTTCAATCCTAAAAAACAGGTAATTTTTATGAAATACATCAAACGGTTTGTTATTCCTTTTATCCTTTTACTGATTTCCCTTTTTCTAAAATATTTTTTGGAAAAATATGAGTTTGTAAGTGCCGAATCATTTGAATCTTTTGATATTCTTGGATCCATTTTGCTGATTATTTCAATGGCTTGGGGCCTAATTGTTGTAATTCGGATTTTTAAGTGGATTTTTCTGGAAAAATACGATACCTCAGAAGCGAACAATTTGCGCTCCCGGAAACTGCACACACAGTTTAATATCCTGGAGCGGATTGTCATCTTCCTTATTGTTATTGTCGCCATCGGCCTTATACTGATGTTGTTTGAAGATGTCAGACGAATCGGAATCAGTGTTTTTGCCTCGGCAGGTGTGGCCGGTATTATAATTGGTCTGGCTGCACAACGTATGATTGCCGCAGTGCTTGCCGGATTACAAATTGCTATTACCCAACCCATCAGACTCGACGATGTGGTGATTATTGAAGGTGAGTGGGGCCGGATTGAAGAAATTGCTTTAACCTATGTGGTGGTAAATATTTGGGATAAACGCCGCTTGGTTGTTCCTTCTACTTATTTTTTCGAAAAACCGTTTCAAAACTGGACCCGTACAACCTCAGAAATCTTGGGGACCGTGTTTTTGTACACCGATTATCATGTTTCGTTTGAAGCCTTACGCAAAGAATTAACCCGTTTGCTGGAGAGTACTCCGCTTTGGGACGGCAAAGTGAATGTTTTGCAGGTAACCGATGCCAAAGAGCGAAGCATTGAAATTCGTGCGTTGATGAGTGCTAAAGATTCGGGAACTGCATGGGATTTACGGGTATTCATCCGCGAAAAGCTGATTGAGTTTCTGCAAAAAAATTACCCGGAGAGCCTGCCTAAAACACGCGTTTTTATTGAAAACCAACCGCAAACGACTGAAAAATGAAAATTTATTTTGCCGGCTCAATCCGCGGCGGTCGTCAGGATGCAGCTCTTTATGCCGAATTGATTGAACATCTGAAAAACTTTGGCGAAGTTTTGACCGAACATATTGGCGATCCGGGTCTCACCCTCTTGGGCGACGATGGCCCCAACGACCGTTTCATTCACGATCGCGATCTGGACTGGCTGCTTTCAGCCGATGTTGTGGTAGCCGAAGTAACTACTGTTTCCATGGGTGTGGGTTACGAAATTGGCCGGGCAGTGGCTGCCGGAAAAAAAGTGTTGTGCCTTTTCAGGTCCGATTCCGGGAAAAACCTTTCGGCCATGATTGCCGGTTGCCCGGATGTTGAAGTGGTGCATTACAAAACGTTGAACGAGGCGAAAAAAGTCATTTCAGCTTTTATTTAAACCTTTGTGGGTTTTCTTTATCCAAATTCAGAGCAACAGATTACCGTGTTGCGCGTTTTTTAAGTATAAAATCAATAACTAAGCAGATTTGAACACATTCAAATCCATTTATTTAAGTTTAAAACTCAAAACCCTTCCAGCCGACCGGAAGCAGAAAATCATTCGGGAGAATTGGCTTTTGCTGCCCAAATTGCTGTTATTGAGTTTTTTTATAATATCAGTTGGGGGAAATGCCCAGGTGAAATCAATTGGAGTTCCGAGCATACAAAATTACCCGAAATCGGACTACAATGCCGGTACACAAAACTGGGGAATTGCCCAGGACAGCAACGGTTTTATCTATTTTGCCAACAACAACGGGGTTTTACGATTCGACGGAACCCAGTGGGAGCTGTTACCTGTTTCGGTATCATCGCCGGTGAGATCGGTTGCTGTTGACCGGGAAGATAACATTTATGTGGGTTTGTTTAACGATTTTGGTGTGCTTGAGTACAATACATCAGGAGAAATCCGGTACCGGAGTTTAAAAAATTTACTGCCCCCTGAAGTTGGAGATTTTGACGAAGTCTGGAAAATTTATGAAATTCAGGGTGCGCTGTTTTTTCAGTCGTTTGACTATATTTTTGTACTTGAAAACGAAGAGATTCAGGTTATCCGCCCCCAAAACAGGTTTCATTTTTCTTTTCAGGTAAACAACAGATTTTTTGTGTACGAAACCGATTTTGGCCTGTTTGAATACCGTGCCGGAAAACTGGATTTGATTCCCTGGTCGGGTAGTTTAACCGGCAAGGAGATCAGGGGAATTCTGGAGGTTCAGCCCAATCATCTGCTCATTGCCACCGACAGGGACGGACTTTACAGGGTTGAAAACGGCAAACTGGAAAAGTGGGATGTTCCTGTTTCGGGTTTTATCGAAGAATTCATTTTGTTTAGTGCCACAAAAATAGGCGAAAGTTTTTTTGCTTTTGGCACCATTGCCAACGGAGTGGTTATTTCCGATTCTGATGGCAACATCATTCAGCACCTGAATAAAAATCGCGGACTGCAAAACAATACCATTCTCAGCATTTTTACCGATCACGATGAAAACCTTTGGCTGGGGCTCGACAACGGAATTGATTATGTCGAAATTAATTCGCCCATATCCTATATTTCGGATGTTGAAGGACTGGGCGCCGGCTATTGTGCGCAGGTTTTTAACGGTAAACTATATGTGGGCACAAACCAGGGGTTGTTTGTAAAGTCATTCTCTAATTTTTCAGGAAATGACCAGCAATTTGAATTGGTTGAAAATACCACCGGCCAGGTTTGGTCGCTTCAGGTTTTCGATGGACAGCTGCTCTGCAGCCACAACCTGGGAACATTTATCATTCGCGACAACCAGGCCATTCCGGTTTCTGATGTGGAAGGAAGCTGGGGTTATATTCAGTTGAAAAATAATAAAGAGTTGCTGTTGGGGGGACATTACAACGGATTGCAGTTGCTTAAAAGAAATGATAAGGGATGGATTCATCATAAAACCATTAAAGGATTTAACGAATCGAGCCGGTTTTTAATGCAGGATGTAAATGGTAAAATCTGGATGAGCCACGGCGGAAAAGGAATTTTTCACGTTGAACTGAATGAGGAATCCGATTCGGTAATAAATCATACCCTTTATACATCCAAACATGGTTTGCCATCCGATGAACAAAATGTTTTGTTCGGTTACAACGATGAAACCTACATTTCTACTGTAGCCGGTATTTTCCGTTTTAATAACGATGACGATGCTTTTGTTCCGGCAGCTCATTTTATGGAAAAATTCCCCTTAAACGGCAGGCTGAAAACTTTTGTTCCCGACAATGAAGGAAACTTCTGGTTTATTACCGACAGTGAATCCGGGGTGTTCAGGTTGAACGAAGATTTAACCTTCACCAAAATTACAGCACCGTTCAAACCGCTGGAGAATCTGTATATCAACGAATTTGAATTCATTTATCCGTTTAGCAGCGACCATGTAATCATTGGTATTGAAAACGGCTTTGCCCACTATTCAAGCAAATTTCTGAAATCGTACAACCGCTCATACCGTTCGTTTATTACAACGGTTGAACTGCCCGAACTGGATTCAACCATCAATCTCCTGAACAGGGAAATCTCTGAATCTATTTCGTTTCCCTACAAGAAGAATGCTTTTCGTTTTTATTACACCGCACCTTTTTTCGAGGGGAATGCTCAATTGCATTTCAGCTATTTGCTTGAAAATTACAACAATGAATGGTCCGACTGGTCCACATACAATTACCGCGATTTTACCAATCTTCGCGAAGGTGATTATGTCTTTCACGTGAAAGCCCGAAACATTTACGGTGAAGAAAGTGATGTTTCTGCCTTCCGGTTTAAAATTCTGCCGCCTTGGTACAGGTCGGGTCTGGCTTATCTTCTCTACCTTTTTCTTTTTGGTTTGCTGTTGTTTCTCATGTTTAAATTTTTCTCAAACCGCATACGAGCCTTGCGCATAAGGGAAATTGAGAAACACAGAAGAGAACTGAAAGAACGGGAACAGGTTTTTCTCCAGCAGACCTTGTTGGCTGAGAAAGAAAATATTCGCCTCAGAAACGAAAAGTTAACGGCTGAAATGCAGCACCGCGACAAGGAGCTGGCCAACCAAACCATGAATATTATTCAGAAGAACGAGTTTTTGGTTAAGTTGAAAGAGGAATTGCAAAAACTACAAAAATCTAGTGACGACGGTTCGGTAAAGACAAAACTTTCGGCCATATCCCGGCGCATCAATAAAGAAATTGACAACGAACAGCAAAACCAGATGTTTGAAACCTATTTTGAAGAGGTGCACAAGGAGTTCTTTCAAAATCTGAGAAATAAGTATCCGGATTTAACGGCCCGTGAAAGGAAACTTTCTGCATACATCCGAATGAACCTTACAACCAAGGAAATTGCTGTTTTGCTCAATATTTCAGATCGTGGTGTTGAAATAGCCCGTTACCGTTTACGCAAAAAATTCAACCTTGAACGCGAAACAAATCTCACTACTTTTTTACTGAATATTTAACTTTCGTAATCACTGGAAATAACAGAATATGTTTTGTAACATGTGGTTTGATGTTGTAGTGTTTTTGTTGTTTTGACAAAAATCAAAATACTGATATAAAGCTATTTCAAAATACGATGATGTATAGTTGATGTATTCGCTAATGATCAATGATGTATTTTTGAAGCACTGTAAAATCTTCTTAATAAATGTTAAATCCGCATCTTCGACATCCAAAATTGAAAATTTTAGTAAAAATTAAAATGTATCCTATGAAAAAAATTCTTTTTTTCTTTTTATGCTCACTGTTTACTCTTGGAGCATTTGCCCAGCAAATCACACTACGCGGTGTGGTTACGTCGGCCGATGACGGCCAGCCTTTGCCGGGAGTTTCAGTGGTAGTTCAGGGAACTACAACCGGTACAGTTACCGATTTCGACGGGAATTATGAATTACAGCTTCCTTCTGATGCTGTTGTTCTTTTTTCTTTTATCGGTATGCGTAACCAGGAAATTGCGGTGAATAACCGTACTGAGATTAACGTTGCATTGGAGGCCGATGCATTTGATGTTGAAGAAGTAGTGGTTGTGGGTTATGGCGTACAAAAGAAAGCCTTAACAACCGGTTCTAACCTGAATGTAAAAGGTGAAGACATTGCAGAAATGAATACAGGTTCAGCAATGGAAGCCCTGCAGGGTGTTGCACCTGGTATAAGCATTACCAGAAACAACGGTGCTCCGGGTTCCGGAACACGTGTTACCATTCGTGGTTTGGGTACCATTGGTAACTCAAATCCTTTATACATTGTTGATGGTGTGGCCGTTGGTAATATTGATTACCTTAACTCATCCGACATCGAATCTATTGACGTGTTGAAAGATGCAGCATCTGCAGCCATTTACGGTTCGAGGGCAGCCAACGGCGTTGTCCTGGTTACAACTGTTAAAGGCAGCCAGAACCGCCATGCAAAAATCACTTACGATGCCTATTACGGTGTTCAGAATATTTACAAAAACCTGGATCCGTTAACCGCCCAGGAGTACATGTACATTATGGACGAAGGCAGGGTAAACGATGGTCTGGCTCCAAACGATTGGGAAACCATGATTAAAAACAACAGCTGGCTAAACAACAATTATCCGGGAATGGGAACTCAATTGGGTGAAGAAGTTTGGAACAAGCTGCAAAATGGTTGGGAAGGCACCAACTGGATTGATGAAATGACATCTAAAAATTCACCGGTTCAAAGTCATGCTGTAAATATTACAGGCGGTACTCAGGATGCTTCCTACGCAATGGGTATTTCCTATTTCGATCAGAAAAGTATTATTGGCGGTGATATAACGGATGCAGGATATAAAAGACTGACTGCAAGGATGAATACCCAGATGGTATTGAAAAAGAACGCTGAGCACAATATTCTGACCGTTGGTGAAAATTTAACCTATACAAATTCTGAAAACAGAAGTGCACGGACAGGAGATATCTACTGGAACGACCTGCACAATGCATTGGTTCAGCATCCGCTGATGCCTGCATACTGGCAGCCAGCAATTGATAACAACATCAACGAATTTGGATTTACTCCAACAATGGATGGTGTTAATCAGCATACCAACCCGATTGCTTCCATGTATTATGCATCAAACTACAACTATGGCAAAGGAAACCGTGTTGTGGGTAACTTTTTTGCAGAGTTGGAACCGATGAAGGACTTGAAATTGCGTTCGTCTTACGGTATCGATGCCTGGTTTGGACACAACAGGTCTATGAATCCCACCTATGCTTTGGGAACGCTTTATACCGATGATGTTGACGGAGCACAAATGAGTCAGTATTTTGGCAACAACTGGACATGGACAACTACCCTTTCGTATGGAAAACGGTTTGGCGACCATGATATTAACGGACTGGTTGGTTACGAATTACTTCAGAACCAAATCAACACAGAAGTTGGTGGTTCAAGAACCAATCTTTTGTTCCCCGGAGATCCGCGTTACGCATATATTGCGAATACCAAAAGCCCTGAATCAATCAGCGATATCAACACCTGGGGGCAGGATAATGCAGCTGGCGGCGGCGGTTTAATGTCGTACATTGCCAGGGCACAATACAACTACCTGGAAAAATACCTGCTTGCAGTTACCATGCGTGCAGACGGTTCTTCAAACTTTGCAAAAGGAAACCGGTGGGGTTATTTTCCTTCGGTTTCAGCAGGTTGGGTGATGACAAGTGAAGATTTTATGGAAAGTGTTTCAGATGTGGTAGATTTTGCAAAATTAAGAGCAAGCTGGGGACAGAACGGAAACCAATCCATTCCCAACTTTATCTACTCTTCGCAAATTGCTTACGTTTTCCCGGGGTACTTCTTTGGCGATACCAAACCGGTATCCGGAACAACTGCTTATCCCCAAAGAGTTCCCAACCCTGACGTTACATGGGAAACATCGGAACAGCTGAACATCGGTTTGGATGCAAGATTGCTTGACTCGCGGATGGGTGTTACCTTAGACTGGTATAAAAAAACAACCAAAGACTGGCTGCTTGAAGCTCCTGTTTTGGGAACTTCCGGTGCAGGTGCTCCATACATCAATGGCGGTGATATTCAAAATACCGGTTTCGAAATTGCGCTGAACTGGAATGACAGAGTGAGCGATTTCAGATATGGTGTAACCTTAAGCGGAGCGTACAATAAAAACGAAGTAACCCGTATTGCAAATACTGATGGAATCATACACGGACCTTCACATGTACTTTCGCAGGGAACTGCAGCAATCTCAAGAGTTCAGGTGGGTTTCCCGATTGGATATTTCTATGGATACGAAACCGACGGAATTCTGCAAAATCAGGATGAAGTTGACTCCTGGGTGACACCCGAGGGAACTCCGTATTTTAATAATCAGCGTCCTGGTGATGTGCGCTTTGTGGATCAAAACCAGGATGGGCTAATTGATGAAGAGGACAAAGTATATCTGGGTAATCCAAATCCAGATTTCGAAATGGGTGCACAGATTAACCTGGAATACAAAGGAGTTTATCTGAATACAACGCTTACCGGAAAATTCGGTATGCAGGTGATGCAGTCATACCGGTCGTTTGCCGACCAGTTTACTCAGAACTATACGTCAAGTGTATTTGAAAGATGGCACGGAGAAGGTACTTCAACCAAAATGCCGCGCCTGACCTACGGTTCAAACAGAAACCAGCAGTACATGTCAGACATCTACATGCACGATGCCGATTATGTTAGAATAAGTAACTTAACCATTGGTTACGATTTCAGTAAAATGCTTTCAGATTTCAGAGCTGTTTCGAACCTGAGAGTATATGCTGCTGTAAATAACCTGTACACCTTTACCAAATATGATGGTATGGATCCGGAAGTTCGTTTTGGCCATAACGCTGACTGGGCTTCGGGAATTGACCTTGGTTTATATCCGTTACCAAGAACAGTGATGTTTGGACTAAGTGTTGCCTTTTAATATTTAAAACAGTACGAAGATGAAAAAGCTAATATATATTACATTTTTTGCAGGACTTGTTCTTGCATCAGGCTGCAGCCAGGATTTACTGGATACAGATAATTTATACGGAAAAAGCCTGGAGACTTTTTACAAAACTCCTCAGGATATTGAGGAAGCTATGGCTGGGGTGTACAATGCCATTTACACCGTGAATGTGCACAGCGATGAGGCGGTTGCCGCCAACTTAATGTCTGACATGATGCTCGGCGGTGGTGGCCCCGACGATAAATCGGCCAAATGGGTGGATAATTTTGAAGATCCTGCCGAAGATACCTACCGCGATTTATGGGTACAATCTTACAATGGTATTGTACGCGCAACAGGAATTATCGAAAAAACGGCTGAAGCTGATTTCACCAGCTTTTTCCCCAGCCCCGAGGAAGCTCAGGCATTTAAAGACCAGGCCATTGGTGAAGCATTATTTATGAGGGCTTATTATTATTTTCGCTTAGGAAGATTCTTTGGTGGCGTGCCACTTATTGTTACTCTTGACGACCCAAGAGATGCACCCCGTTCTACGTATTCTGAAACCTTTGCGCAAATTGCTTCTGATTTGAAACTCGCCATTGAAACCATGCCGGCTATTCCGTTCCCGCAGATTCCAACATCGCAGTACGGACACGCCAACAAATGGGTGGCACAAGCCTATCTGGCAAGGGTTTATTTGTTCTATACCGGTTATATGACCAACATTGAAGGTCAGTCAACCAATGAACTACCCCTGGTTGAAGGCGGTTCGCTTTCAGCATCAGATGTTCTTGCTCAACTGGATAACCTGATGAGCAACAGCGGATACAAACTGGCGGAAGACTTCAGAAACCTTTGG
>CAZCPH010000035.1:0-14260 GCA_964500105.1 uncultured Mariniphaga sp.
CGTGTACCATAATGTAATCGACCATGTTGTCGCCATTCAGGTCGAGGTTGTTCACCACTGTACTCTCGTTATTCAGATTCCTTTCGAAATCTTCGAGAGTTTCAGCTTCCTGGAAGAGTTTCATAACTGCATAGAGATTGAGGTTATCACCTGGCAAACCCAGATATTCATCCGGATAGTTTTGTGCCCTGGCTATGCTCCAGCCTGCTACCAGCAGCGCGATGATTGATGTGATTACTAAATTTTTCATGACTTTTAATTTTATTTTGAAGAGTTGTTTCTTCACCTTAAATAATGCAAAAGCCATACCATTTTATATACCATAGGCATAACCTTCTCACAAACAACAGAATAGCAGAAATTACCCGATTGAAATATGAATTAGATAACCCAAATCCACGGAGTTACAACAGATTGCATCTGGCAGCAGTTTTTTAACAATGCAAGCCAGAAAAGCAAAAACAGGATTCTTAAAAATGGAGTTCTAAACCAACAAAATGAAGTCTCAAATTGTTAGCATTTAATAAATTAATGAATTAATAGCATGGTTCAAACGAAAAACAAAATATTTTTACTTTTAGCGTTTAGTGTTTTCACCTTCCTTTCGTGCCGGAAAGAAGCCGCCGATGAGTTACAAACACCGGAAACTCCTGATTTAAAAACTGAAACCGTTATTTCCGGATATGAAATCATCTGGGGAATGGATTTTTTACCCGGCGGCGATTTGATTTTTGGCGAAAAACGAGGAAAGCTGTACCGTAAAAGTGGTGATTCGGTTACCGAAATTACAGGTTTTCCCGAAGTTCTATCATCGGGCCAGGGTGGGCTGCTCGATATCAGAGTCCATCCTGACTATTCAGAAAACCAATGGATTTACGCAAGCTATGCTGCCCGAAAATCGGGCGGAGGTGGTGAGTTAAGGCTTATCCGTTTTAAAATTACCGGTGACCGGATACAAAATGTGGAAAGCCTTTTCACTACAAATGGCTCCAACACCTGGTACGGACATTATGGAAGCCGAATTGTGTTCGATGAAAATAACCACCTTTTTTTAAGTGTTGGCGAAGGCGGAAGTGCAAGCTACGGAGGACCAGGTACAGGAAACAACAATGCTTTGGACCCAAAATCGGACTGGGGGAAAATTCACCGGTTGAATGATGACGGCAGTATTCCTTCTGACAATCCGGTTATTCCCGGGAATGACGATCCGGCTTCGATCTATTCCTACGGACACAGAAATCCTCAGGGGCTGGCCATTCACCCGGAAACCGGCGAACTGTGGGAATCGGAACATGGCCCAAAAGGCGGCGATGAAATCAACAAAATTGTCGCAGGCGCAAACTACGGATGGCCGGCTTATTCAGAAGGTGTAAACTACAACGGAACAACCATCTCTTCCGGACATAATGCGGCAGGAATTACAGCGCCTTTGCATTCGTGGACTCCCTCCATCGGAACCAGCGGAATCGTTTTCATCTCTTCTGACAAATTTGGCTCGTGGAAAGGCAACCTTTTGGTTGGGGGACTTGTAACACAAAAGGTTCACCGGCTGAACATTAACGGAAACGAAATCATCGAAGAAGAATCGCTGTTGAACAATACCGGCAGAATTCGAAACATTGTGCAGGGCCCGGATGGGTCAATCTATATTTCGGTGGAAAATCCGGGCAGGATTATTCGAATTCAACCTGAATAATCTCCCAATAACAACAGAAAAGGCGATGCAACTGAATGCACCGCCTCTATACTGGTCTTTAAACAGGTAAGCCTTAAAGGCTTAACAATCTTCTATTTTGCTACGACAAAAAATTCTTTTGAAATTCTTCCCAAACTTCCTGGGGGAAATTGGCCAATGGTTTTTCAACAATTTCTCCGCCATCCTGCATCACAAACCCAACGGGCTGTGGCATCATTTTCGAAGCAGAAACAGCCAGAAAATCTTTAAACCGTTCCAGCTCCTGAACAGCCCAGGTAGTTGCATCTTCAGCCAGATAACATAAATCGGTATCCACTTTCCAGTTTGTTGGCTTAATGGAATAAATCCATCCCAACTGGTATGGATCTGATTTTAATGCATCAGGATTCGTTTCTAACTCTGCATTGGATTCTTCGATTTTTCCTGAGATTGGCGACAGCACATTGAGGCTGTTTCCGTTATAAGCAATTCGGGCAAGAAGTTCTCCCTTTTCAATTTGATCGCCGGGAGTTTTATAAGGAATAACCTTTATATCACCGGTAAGATGCACCAAAAGATCGTCGAGTCCAACCCGTGCTTCACCTGTTTTTTCGAGATGTGCCCAGGTATGAAACCTGCTGAAAAATATTCCCTGGGGAATTCTTATCGAACTTGCCGATATAAAACCTTTCACGCTTGAAACCAGTTCACGGCTCTTTGTTTTTCTGGTTATCAACATCCAGAACGGAACAAGGATTGCAAAAAATGCGATGATAGTAAGGTACTCTATCCCTTTGGTTTCAAAAATATTGGTATAACTAAATCCTTCCATAATATTTAATTTAATTGAATTTGATTTATCCGCTTGTGATTTAATGATTCTTATCTTTCGTCCATGAAGGCGATCCGGTCAGTACTGGCATACGATTTATTATCCACCTGAAAATCCAGATTTGAATCAGGATAATTGATATGCTGATTACAATCTCCATCCAGGAGGGAACATACCTTACGGCTGCATCCCAGCGGAAAGCGATAATTGATACATTTAACCGGTTCAGGATGATGCCAATGATGGCCATGATGGCAGCAATGCGTGTTAATACAATATTTGGTTTTTGGAAACTGCGGACAAACAACACCATGGGTATGAAAACAAAACCAATCATTTCTACCAGGTACCAGTATCCCATCGGCGAATTCAGGTAGCTCCAGTGCTGACCGTGAATCAGAACAAGCAATTGAAGGAAAAAGTAAATAAACATGGTAAAGGCACAAATACGCGACAATATCTGAAGCATATCTTTCCGGGCCTCGCGGTTTTTTTGGCTGATCTGCCTGAAAAATACACGCTGGCTGATTGCACCTTCAAAAATAATCATTGAAAGGCCGGCAAACACACTGGAAACCAGAAATAAAAGCGGAATAAACTCAGAATACCACAACGGATGAATTTTTCCTTTGGCCATTAAAAACAAGGCTCCCAGACCAGATTGGTGCAACACAGAAAGGGTAACCCCAAAAATGACTGCACCAATGGTTAAGCCGGATAATATTTTATGCGCCCTTCGCGAACCAAGCCACTCGGCTATTGCCGGCGAAAATTCAATAAGAAGGCCCAAAATATACAGAATAAAGTGCCACGCTACAAGGAACAATACCGAACTGACTCCATAACCGTTGCCAATTACAGGATTAAAAATATTCCAGGGTTTTCCCAAATCGAGAACCAGGGCTCCGGTGTAAAAAAGATAGGCCAGAAAACCATTCAAAACCGTAACCCGGACTATGGAGTGAAACTTGTCCACCTTCAAAATATAAACAATAAAGGTTAGCACGTAAGCGCCTCCTGCAAAAGCGACCCCGGTTACCACATTAAACCCTTTCCATAAACCCCATGGAACTTCCTGAGTAACATTGGAAACAGCTCCCAGACCATGGGTAAACCGTATAACCATTAACACTATTCCGGCAAGAATAATTGGAATAGAAATCACATTGAAGGGAGTAAGCCATTTCCCGCGGGGTTTTAACTCACTCAGTATAAATCGCCAAACCGGCTGTTTTTCTTTTGTAATCGGATATGCTGGACTAGTCATGATTTTCAGTTTTATTTTGTTTGACTTTGGTTGCTGCATGAATTCCCAGTAAAACAGAAGGTACAAGGACATCCACAGCGGGTACACTATAGAGGAAACTTTTTGTTAATGAGGGATATGAATTTTTCTGAAGTTTAATATCGAAACCCAGTTCTTTATGCGAAACCGGTGCGAGATACAGGTATCCTGTTCCACCAACAGTATGTTCACCGTAAATATCCTCAATGTACATTTCAGGAAATTCGGCAATTCTGCGGCGGGCTTCTGAAATTAACTCACGGCGGGTACCAAAAAACAAAGCATCACCGCAGGTTTCAACACATACCGGAATTTCCCCGTTTTTAATGCGGTCGTAACACATATCGCATTTTTGAATTTTCGGGTTTGTACTTCCGTACTCAAATTTCGGCACATCAAATGGGCATGAAACCATACAATACCGGCAGCCCATACATTTGTCTTCGCGCCAGATTACCGGTCCTTCCTTGGTTTTATGCATGGCATTGGTAAGGCAGGCGGCTACGCAGGCAGGTTCGTTGCAATGCATGCACTGATTTCTCACATACACTTCGCCCTCCTCAGTGTCGAAGGCATTAATTGCACAACGCTGGTTTTCACTTGTACTCCTTTTAACACCTGCTTCCAGTTCATCCTCAGGTTCAGGAAGATTATGTGCTTTGGCACATGCTTTCTCACAAGCCCTGCAACCGATACAAATACTGGAATCGTACAATACTCCATAAAATTCGGAATCATCTTCAGGTGAGGAATTTTCCCCGGACGCCCTCAATCCGATTACCGTCAATCCGGTAATTCCGAGGAACTTAAAAAAACTTCGTCGATCAATACTCATAACTCTGCTTTTAATTTAGTAAATACTAGGGTTTAGATTCTGTTGCTATTTAGAGGTATCCAAAAAATGGGTTTGAAAATCTTCCCAAACTTCCGGGCCCAAATCGGCCAGCACATTGTCGGTAAGTTCACCGCCATCCTGAAGGATAATGTGGTTATAAACCAATGAATTGGAATTGGCAGAAGTGGCCAGGAAATCTTTCAGGCGGATGAACTCATCATCGAGCCATTCTTTAAATTTATCGGCCATAAACATGAAACGGGTTTCACGCAGCCAGTTTGCCGGCTCAATCTGATACACCCAGCCGTCAGAATAGGGAGAGGAATTCAGTATTTCGGGTTCCGACATCAGGTTTTCGTTGTATTGGCTGATATACCCCGATACCGGAGAGCAAATATCCAATTGTTTGCCTTCTCTGGTAATGGTAAATATTTTTTCACCTTTTCTGACTTTTTCTCCGGGAGCTTTCATTTTTACCTGAGTAAGCGGTCCGGTGATATGCTGAAGGAAATCGTCGATACCGATTTTAACCTGACCATCTTTTTCCATGAATGCCCAGGTGTGGGTTTTATCGTAATACAAACCGGCCGGTGCATGCACTGATTCAACATTTAATGCCGGGGTAATTGCTATGTCTTCGCTAACAATGCCTGCTTTTTGTTTTCTTTTGAAGCGCACAAAAGCAATAAGCAATACAATAGCAAACGCAGCCAAAAGCAAAACACCCCATCCCGGAAACCCAGGCACTGACGCAACGGGTTCGGGCATTACAACCGGTTCGCTTAATGCCATCATCCCGGCAGCTTTTTCGCGGCTCGAAAGACTGCTCAATCCCAATGCACCCAATGATTCCTGACCGTCGTTGATAACCCAGGTCAGAAATTGCTGAACAGCTGCGTCTTTGGGTTGAACAGCTGAAACCGCAAAAATATCACCACAAAGTTCCTTCGGGTATTTTCCAATCCATGCTCCACGTGTCAGCTCTTTCGGATTGGTAAAAATATTTTCAAACCCGTCAATCTTTCCGTTTTCGTTTTTATCGATGGGCAGGATTGCAACCTGACCGGCAAAAGTATTTTCCTCTGCATTCAATACATCTGTAAGTTTGCAAAAACCAATTGCCGTTGCATCGTTTTGAATGGCAGCCAGCAAATCAGTTACCGGCACAACCTGCTGTGCTTTTAAGCTATTTGCTGATAATCCGGTGTATCCCGAAAGTTTTGAAACGATTTGCTCATCATCAGAAATATAAGTACGAATTAAAGCACTGTTTCCTTCCCCGAAGAAAGCTGACCAAGTGGTGTTTCCTGAAAGAATTTCTGCAAAATCTGCAGAAGTGAAACCCCGTTCGTTCAATTTTGCCAAAAACGGATTGTTAACATTAACCACTGGCACAACAATCTCATGGCCAATCACCATTTTCCAGGACGGCTCAGTTTCCGGTAAACCGGAAGTGAGATAAACCCCTTCTTTGGTCATTTCCAAACCGGCTTCTTTTACATTAATTTTAACTCCAGGATTGCTTTTTTCGAATTCGGAAACCCACTGCCCGGCAAGGTCTGTTACAGCAGGCAAACTGTAAATCTGAGCAGCCTGATCCATTTCGTTTCCGGCCTGGGCGCTGCTTCCATTTTCGGAAATACCAAAAAACAGAAACAACAACATGAATAATGATAATAAATAAGTTTTCATAATAATGTATTATTAAATTGTTTAACTAACTCTCAGAACACTGAAATTCAATATTTTACTGAACTCTGCCCTTATTAATCCAAATAGGATGCCACACTGAAAAAGAACGGCTAATACATTAAATACCAAACAATTACATTTCGGTAAGCAGAAAAATTCGCCAACACGAACTGTTGAATATTTTTACACCCTGCTGACTAAAAAACAGAAACATGCTGAATGCCACACAAATAGCTGAATTGTATAATTTTTATACACTGTATATATTTTCAACATTCATTTGAATGAAATTCTTTTCAATAGCACCGAAAAGCCGGAAAATCGTTTAAAAACATGCTGTGCAACATATTTTTTATGAAAAATTTCTCCATCTCATAAAAAAAATTGAGGTGGTCAATTTCATGTATGCTGCAAAAAAGTTTGTTAATTTGCCGGCCTGGGGTTGTAAATACAGCCAGAAAAAACTACGATGACTAAAAAAAAAGAAAAATGCAAGAGAAAAAACCTGCAATACTTGGTATGGGCAATGCCCTGGTTGATGTGATAAACAAACTCGAAAATGACTCTTTGCTGACTGAATTCGGATTGCCGCGTGGCAGCATGACGCTCGTTGACGCAGACCTTTCGCGGAAAATTTTCGAGGCCACAAGCCATAACAAACGACAGATGACAACCGGTGGCTCGGCAGCCAACACCATGCATTCACTGGCGGTACTTGGATCAACCTGCGGATATATTGGGAAAATTGGTAAAGACGAACTGGGGGAAATGTTTCAGCGCGAATTTGAACAGAAACAAATTGCAACCTATCTGATTTCCGGCGAAAAAGAAACAGGCAGGGTAATGGCTCTGGTTAGCCCTGACTCTGAGCGCACCATGGCCACTTATCTGGGTGCAGCTGCCGATTTAAAACCCGGAGAACTGACTCCTGAAATGTTTCGGGATTTTTCGGTTTTTTATATCGAAGGATATCTTGTTCAGGACCACCAACTGATAGAAACTGCTGTGGATTTAGCACGAAAAGAAGGACTGAAAACTGCCATCGACCTTTCGAGTTATAACATTGTGGAGCAAAACCTGAGCTTTCTGAAAAAACTCATTGCTGAAAAAATTGACATCGTATTTGCCAACGAAGAGGAAGCGCGGGCATTTACCGGCAAGCAACCGGCGGAAGCGTTACCTGAAATTGCCTCTTTGTGTGAGTTGGCCATCGTAAAAACGGGAAAGTCGGGATCGATGATTCAACGCGGAAACGAACGGGTGAATACAGACAGCATACCTGCAACGGCCGTGGACACAACCGGAGCTGGCGACAACTACGCAGCAGGTTTTTTGTATGGATTTACAAAGGGATTATCGCTAGAACAATGCGGACGAATTGCGGCTCTTATTTCTGGCAAAGTGGTGGAAGTAATGGGCGCAAAAATTCCGGAAAAGAAATGGCCTGAAATCCTGAAACTGGTACTCGATATCGAAGCTTAAAACAAGCCGTGAATCTGGGCATCAATTTTGTCGATAATTGAACTCAAATCTTCCGGATTTGTTGTAAAATCGAGATTATCTACATTAATAATCAGCAATTTACCCATTTTATAACTGGCAATCCATTTTTCGTAACGCTCATTCAGCTGTTTCAAATAATCGAGGCGAATGGAGTTTTCGTACTCCCTTCCACGCTTCTGAATCTGGTTTACCAGTGTTGGGATGGAAGCCCTCAGATAAATGAGCAGGTCGGGTGGCTGAATAAGGCTCACCATTAAATCGAACAGTGTTTTGTAATTTTTGAAATCGCGTGTGCTCATCAGACCCATGGCGTGAAGGTTGGGAGCAAAAATTTCGGCATCTTCATAAATTGTGCGGTCCTGAATAATGGTTTTGCCCGATTTCCGAATGTCGATAATTTGTTTAAACCGCGAATTCAGAAAGTAAATCTGCAGGTTAAACGACCAACGTTGCATGTCGTTGTAAAAATCATTCAGGTAAGGATTCTCATCTACATCTTCATAATGAGGAATCCATTTGTAATGTTTCGCCAGTAATTCTGCCAATGTGGTTTTTCCGGCTCCGATATTTCCTGCTACAGCTATATGCATAATAGTTTTCTTCGTAAAAAATTCAAACGTTGAAAATAAAGATTATTTCTGTAATAACTCCAAAAGTTCATCAAGGTATTTCCGGTCGTTAGACAAGCGCGGAATTTTATTCTGCCCCCCGATTTTCCCCCGTTTTTTCATCCACTGATAAAAAGTTCCTTTGGGAGCAACCTCAAGATGAAGCATTTCGAGGGTAAGGTCTTTGTACCGTTTGGCTTCATAATCGGAGTTCAGTTGCTGCAACCTTTCATCCAGTGCCCGCGCAAACTCTGTGGTATCGGCCGGTTCTCTTTCAAACTCAATAATCCATTGATGGGCACCTTTCTGATTATCGCCCATAAAAACAGGTCCGGCAGTGTACTCGCTAATAATAGCTCCGGTTTTCTGACATGCCGTTTGCAATGCTTTTTCGGCGTTATCTACAATTACTTCCTCGCCAAAAGCATTGATAAAATGTTTTGTGCGGCCGGTAATTTTCAGACGGTAGGGATTTCTTGAGGTAAACTGAACGGTATCGCCAATAATATAGCGCCACAAGCCGGCATTGGTTGAAATTACCAGCGCATAATTTTCATTGAGCTCCACCTGCTCCAGGGTCAGTACACGCGGATTTTCGGTGCCAAACTCACTCATGGGAATAAATTCGTAAAATACCCCGTAATCCAGCATCAGCAGCATTTCCTGCAGGGCCGGATCGTCCTGAATGGCAAAAAATCCTTCCGATGCATTATAGGTTTCCATATAATGCATATTTTCCGAAGGAATAAGCTTTTTATACTGTTCGCGATAGGGTTCAAAATTCACCCCTCCATGGGTAAAAACCTCGAGGTTTGGCCATACTTCCAGAATGTTGCTTTTCCCGGTTTTTTCGAGAATCCGTTTCAGCAATACCAGGTACCACGAGGGAACACCTGCAAGCGATGTTACATTCTGTTCGAGCGACGTATCAATAATCTGCTCAATTTTTTCTTCAAACTCTTCAATCAGAGCAATTTCAGCTGGAGGAATACGAATAAGATCTGTCCAGAAAGGAACATTTTCGATAAGAATGGCCGATAAATCGCCGTAATAGGAATTGTTACTGAAATTGTTGATTTTGTGACTTCCGCCCAGGGTGAGTGTTTTTCCCCAAAGCACTTTTGTTTCGGGATAATTTTTAATGTAAATGGCAAACACATCTTTTGGTCCGCGCAAATGGCAATCTTCAAGGGCTTCTTTTGTTACCGGAATAAATTTGCTCTTGTCGCTGGTTGTACCCGATGATTTGGCAAACCATTTCACCTCTCCGGGCCAGAGCAAATCGTTTTCACCGTCTCTCAAACGATCAACCCAGGGTTTAACATCGTCGTATGTTTGCAGCGGAAGATTCTGCCGGAACTGTTCCAACGATCTTATTTCGGAAAACTTATGCATTTTTCCCCAGGTAGTATCTTTTGCCCGGCGCAGCAGGTTCAACAGCGTTTCTCTCTGAATATCTCCCGGATGCTCGCGGTACAGTTGTATCTGGTAGTTCCGCTTAAAATTTATCCAATTTATTACTGAATTAAGCAGTGGCATATAAATCTAAATGTATTAGCTTCCAAAGGTAAAAATAATTTGTAAGGGGTAATGCACTGATTTTTTTTTGGTATTTACTTGTTCAAAACAATTCTGAAGGTAGTGCCTTTGCCAAGTTCAGACCATTTGATAAAGATTTTCCCTTTGTGGTAATTTTCCACAATACGTTTAGCCAGCGACAAGCCCAGTCCCCACCCTCTTTTTTTCGTGGAATAGCCCGGCTGAAATATGGTTTTAAACTGCGATTTTGGTACACCTTTTCCCGTATCTGTTACATCAATAACCAGTGCATTCTCTTTTTCAAACAGTGCAAGGGTAATATTCCCGTGGTTATCCATCGCATCGATGGCATTTTTGCACAAATTTTCAATCACCCACGAAAAAAGTGCAGCATTCAGCGGAATAAACAAAGGTTCGTCGCCCGGGAGAATGGCTTCAAACTTCACCTTGCCCGAAGATCGTGTTTTCAGGTAACTGATTGTTGTATTCAGCACGTCTGCAATATCTGTGGGCACCAGCTCCGGTTTCGAACCAATTTTTGAAAACCGTTCGGTAATCTTCTCCAGCCGCTGGGTATCTTTTTCAAACTCTTCTATCAGCGACTGATCCACATCCTGAAGTTTCAAAATTTCAATCCACGCCATCAATGACGAAATTGGAGTGCCCAGCTGATGGGCCGTCTCCTTCGACATGCCTACCCAAACCTGGTTTTGTTCAGCACGCTGGGTGGCCAGAAATGCAGAGTAGGCTGCAATAATAAAAACAACAATCACAATAAGCTGAACGAAAGGATAATAACGCAGATTCCTTAAAATGTTCGATTCGCGGTAATACAGCAGTAAATAATCGCCTTCTTCCTCCGATAAATCTATTCGTATGGGTTCAGCATGGCTTTTCATTTTTTCCAGTTCGTTGCTTAAAACCTGTTTTTTGCGGCCTTCACTGAAACTAATATTGGCATCGTAATTAAAACTTCCGTCTGCTTCAACAATCAACACGGGAATTGTGGTGTTCTGCTCAAGAATTGACTGGATAAGAGTGAGGTATGCGGTGTTCAGCTGCTCAATACCGGCCTGACTGCCATTTTGAATTCCTGTTTCGGCCAGTCGTTTTGTTGCTTCGGCCCAAAGCTCAACTTTCTTTCGTTCTTCGTTGGCCATTTTACCGGTAAGCCAGTTGGTGTAAAGAAGCGAAGCCAGACCAATAAGCACTGCGACAAACAGCAGCAAAGTTTTCCAGCGTTTTCTTTTAAGGTAAATATCCAAGGTAAGCGATTTAATTTGTTTCTCTGAAAACGGGATATGACAACAAATATTATCTGCCAAGCAAATCCTTTGCTGCCCTGATGATTCCTTCCCGGTCGGTTCCGCAAAGTTTGTACAACTCTTTTAAACTTCCGTGTTCAATAAACTGGTCGGGCACACCGAGCACTTTCACCAAGGCCGAAAATCCTTTTTCAGCCATAAACTCCAGAACAGCACTGCCAAATCCGCCTTTAATTGCACCATCCTCAACCGTCAGAATTTTGGAATAATTCTGAAAAACACGGGTTAACAGCTCTTCGTCGAGCGGTTTTACAAACCGAAGGTCGAAATGGGCTGCAGAAATTCCTTCTTCGGCAAGCTGGTTTATTGCATGCTGTGCAAAAATGCCCGATTTACCGATGGTCAAAACAGCCAGATCATTCCCCCCGGAAAGTTGTCTTCCTTTTCCGATTTCAATTTTTTCGAACGGTTTTCTCCAGTCGGAAACATTTCCGCAACCACGCGGATATCGGATTGAAATAGGTTGGTTTAACTCTCTCAGTTGGGCAGTGTACATCAGGTTGCGCAGGTCAGGTTCGTCCATTGGTGCGCAAACAATCATGTTGGGAACGGTTCGCATGTATGCAATATCGAACACTCCGTGATGCGTTGGACCATCTTCACCTACCAGGCCGCCACGGTCGAGGCAAAAAATAACCGGCAGACTTTGCACCGCCACATCGTGAATAACCTGATCGTAGGCACGTTGCATAAACGTGGAGTAGATATTACAAAACGGAACCATGCCCTGCGTTGCCAGGCCTGCCGCAAAAGTTACGGCATGCTGTTCGGCAATGCCCACATCGAAAGCCCGGTGAGGCATTTTCTCAATCATCAGGTTCATGGAGCAGCCCGACGGCATTGCCGGTGTTATCCCAACAATCTTTTCATTTTGCTGTGCCAGTTCAAGCAGTGTTTCACCAAAAACATTCTGAAACTTGTGTGTATTTTCCACCGGGCAGCCCGAAGCATAAATTTCACCTGTTTCCTTGTTAAACAATCCGGGCGCATGATATTTGGTCTGGTCCTTTTCAGCCTGCAAAAATCCTTTTCCTTTTTTGGTTACCAGATGCAATAATTTGGGTCCCGGAATATCTTTCAAATCCTGCAGCACTTCAATCAGATAACTAACATCGTGCCCGTCAATAGGACCGAAATACCTGAAATCAAATGCTTCGAAAAGATTGTTCTCTTTTAACAGGATATTTTTGAGTGCATGCTGGTTTTTCTGAATAAATTTCCGTGTTTTCTTCCCAAATCCGTCGAGTTTTCCCAAACCTTCCCAAACTTCGTTCTTGAATTTATTGTAGGTGTGCGATTTGGAAATATTCAGAAGATATTGCCCGATTACCCCTGCATTGGGGTCGATAGCCATGTTGTTGTCGTTGAGAATTATCAGCAGGTTTGCTTTGGAAGCGCCTGCGTTGTTAAGTGCTTCAAATGCCATCCCTCCGGTCATAGCCCCATCGCCAATCACCGCAACAATTTTCCGGTCGGTTTCATTCTTCAGGCCCGAAGCAATGGCCATTCCCAGCGCAGCAGAAATGGAAGTGGACGAATGCCCGACGCCAAACGCATCGTATTCACTTTCTTCGCGTTTGGGAAATCCGCTAAGTCCTCTGAATTTTCTGTTGGTATTAAAAATATCCCGTCTTCCGGTTAAAATTTTATGCCCGTATGCCTGATGCCCGACATCCCAAACAAGCAAATCGTAGGGTGTATTGAATACATAATGCAGTGCCACAGTAAGCTCCACAACACCCAGGCTTGCACCAAAATGACCGGGGTTAGTTGAAACGGCATCAATGATAAATTCCCGGAGCTCCTTACAAACTTCGGGCAGGTCTTCGGGTGAAATATTCTTTAAATCGGCCGGACTATTTATTTTTTCAAGCAATTTTTCCTTTACGTTAACCATTTCGTACGAAAATATTTTCAAAGATACAACAAATCGAATACTCCAAATTGTTTAAAATACGTTCCTTCTATTCAAATTTGTTATCAACATGCAAAAAAAGTAAATTTAGCCGGAATTAAAATTCAAAAAAATGAGAACAGTACATATCTTAATATTATTTGGCACCGTCCTGATGTTTTCTTCGTGCGTTTCCATGAAACAATTCACTGATGTTCAGGACAAATTGAAAACCGCCACACAGGAAAACGAAGTTTTAAAACAGTCGAACATGAGGCTGGAAACCGCCAACCGTGAGCTGGAAGGCGCCAACCAGAGGCTCACCGAGCGAAATAAAGATTTAAACAATCAACTGGAAGATGCGCTTTACAACCTGAATGCTCAGAAACAAAAATATGCCGGTCTGGAAATTGACATGCAAAACCTCAACCGGCAACTCGATATTCTGAAGACAGGCAGCAGTTCGGAAATTGAAATGTTGATGGAGGAACTGCATGCTGCCCGACGTGATTTAAATCAGCGTGAAGACCGTTTACGCGATGCGGAAAAAGAGCTGGAAGACCGGAACGCAAAACTTATTGAACTGCAGGAGGTACTGGCTCAAAAAGACCAGGCTGTGAAAGACCTCAGGGATAAAGTGATGCGCGCACTAACCGGTTTTAACAACAACGGACTGACTGTACACGAAAAAAACGGGAAAGTGTATGTTTCGATGGATGAAAAACTGCTGTTTAAAACCGGGAAATGGGATGTGGACCCCAACGGACAAAGGGCTTTACGCGATTTAAGTCAGTTGCTTGCCGATAATCCGGACATCAATATTATGGTTGAAGGCCATACCGACGATGTTCCCATGCATGGCTCGGGAGAAGTGAAAGACAACTGGGACCTGAGTGTTATGCGCGCCACTGCGGTTACCAAAATCCTCATGCAAAACCAGCAACTCAATCCTGAACGGATTATAGCAGCCGGCCGCAGTGAATTTATCCCTCTGGTTCCGGAAAAAACCCCGGAAGCCCGGCAAATGAACCGTCGTACAGAAATTATTCTGACACCAAAACTGAATGAAATT
>CAZCPH010000036.1:0-14187 GCA_964500105.1 uncultured Mariniphaga sp.
TTTCAGCATTGGCGTATTGGCTTCAAAAATCACAGGGTACTTGTTGGCGTTTCCATAAACCTGTTTTGCAATTTTCGAAAGCGTGTCACCTGAAACAACCGTGTAAAATTGTTTTTCCGGTTCCTGAGGTTCAACAACCTTTGGCTGCATTACACTCATCATGTCTTCCACTTCAGAAATACCTTCAACATTCCCGGCAGCAACAATGATTTTATTTTTGTTTTCCAGCGTATCAACCTTTCCGGTTAAAATTACTGTTTCCTGTTTCACAATTGCCTGCAGGTTTTCGGTATGAAAACCAAAACTGTTGATGTGATCCAGAATGAGTTTACCTTTGTCGGGTTCAACTTCTGCTTCAGCTTTTTTGAACAATTTTGACCCCGCACTTTTAATAAAAGAAATTAATCCCATAATAACTTGTTTTTGGTGGTTCCAACTAAATAAATACTTCAAAAGATACTTTGCAATTCACTCTGTATTCCACAACCTTGTTGTCGTTTACAACTGCACTCTGGTCCTTAATGTAAACAGAACGAATTCCCTTGAGTGTTTTACTTGCTGTTTTTACAGCTTCGTTTACTGCATCTTCCCAGCTTTTTTCCGAAGATGCCATAATTTCTATAACTTTTAGTACTGCCATAATTTTTAAATTTTAAATTATCCAGCAATCTACAAAAAATTATTGTGAAAAAAGATTATTTAAGGCAGACATTCAGTAAACCTGCAAATAACTGATAAATTGCCCATTTTTATCAGTTTGAACGACTTTAGAACAACCTTAACTGAAAAACAACGTTTTTCCAAAATGCCACGCCATTAAACCGGCAGCAATTAGTTTTAGCAGTGTGCCGAGTAAAAATCCGATAAAAGAACCGAATCCCGACTTCAACGCAGCGCCGGAATCTTTTCCTGCTGTTAATTCACCAATTACTGCGCCGGCAAAAGGCCCGATAATAATCCCAAAGGGTGGAAAAAAGAATAGTCCGACAACAAGGCCGATAATACTTCCCCAAATGCCACGTTTACTGCCGCCAAAACGTTTGGTTCCCCAAACCGGAATAAGATAGTCGATTAATGTAACTGCTGCAGCCACAATGAACCAGGTAATCAGAAAATGGGATGAAAACTGGTATTTCCCGGTGAAATGCAGCAACAACAAACCAATGTAACTGAGTGGCGGACCAGGTAAAACCGGCAGTACACCTCCCAATATTCCGGCAATCATCAGCAAAGCTCCGAAAACAATCAATACGTAATCCATCTTATTCTATTTTAACAGCATGCAAATAAACACAGAATTTTAATTCAGACTCACTTCCTTTTAATTATCTTAAGGCACGAAAGCGGAATATATTTTTTTAAACGAATCTGAGAAAATCTGTTTACTATGAAAGAAAACAAGATTATGAAAAAGGTGACCGACGGGTTTAAAATAGTTCGGAAATCTGTTGCAAATTTTATGACAAACCGTCCGGTAGAGATGGCTGGTACAACGGCCTATTTTGCCATTTTTTCCATGGCACCAATCCTGATTATTATTGTTGCTGTTGTTGGAATGGTGACCGGTGATGAAACCATTCGCATAAAGCTTTTCGAAGAGCTGGGCCGGTTGGTTGGACAGGAAAATATTGCAGTTCTCGAAAGTGCAATTAACAATTACAACATTTCGGAAAACAGCAAAACCGGAACGTTGATTGGTCTTGTTTTTTTTCTGGTTTCTGCTACTACTCTTTTTAGTTCCATGCAGAGTTCTATTAATTTTTTCTGGCGTGTAAAACCACGTTCAAATTTAAAAATCAGCGTTTTATCGTTAATTCGGTCAAGAATTCTTTCGTTTGGAATTATTTTGAGCCTGGGATTTGTTTTGCTGGTTTCGTTGATTATCGATGCGATTATTGCGGTTATAAAAGAGTTTCTGGCATCGCAGTTCAACCCCGATTTTATTTTTCTTGCCCAGGCCATAAATTTTGTGGTGTCGCTTGCAATCGTATCTTTTGTAATTGCACTGATTTATAAGTTTTTGCCCGATGTAAAAGTAAAATGGAGTGCAAGTTGGTTTGGAGCAGTTTTTACAGCGATTTTATTTGCCGCAGGAAAACTGGGAATTGGTTTGTTCATCGGCAGCAGCAACATGGGGCAGGTTTACGGAGCAGCAAGTTCAATTGTGATTATTTTAATCTGGATTTATTTTGCTTCTATGATTTTCTATTTTGGTGTTGAATTAACCTATCAGTATTCCAGATACTACAACCATAACAATACGCCTGCAAGTTTTGCTGTGCCGTTTGAAATCACCAAAATAGATTGAAACACGAATTGATTTTTATCTGGAAAATTAAGTATGCAGAGTTAAGAGTTCTAACCGTCAGTAAATAAATAATTTCGTATCTTTGCGGTTTCAGAATATTAAAACAGTGTCAAATTAACAACCCAATGTTAATTGTTTTCTGAAAAACTTATACAACAGCTTGATTATTTATCAAAAAAGTATTTTCTTTGCAAGCCGTTAAAATAACGGGTTTGTTTGTACATCAAGAAATTAAATAAAAATGTCACAAGTTTGTCAAATAACAGGTAAGAGAGCAATGGTGGGCAACAATGTATCCCACTCGAAACGCAGGGTTAAAAGGAAGTTTAACGTTAACCTGTTCAAAAAGAAATTTTATCTTCCGAATGAAAACCGCTGGGTTGTATTAACAGTATCAGCTCACGGATTGCGCACCATCAATAAAAAAGGAGTGGTAGCTGCTATTCAGGAAGCAAAAGAAAATGGTTTTATTGAAAAAATTTAAAGGACTGAGCAATGGCTAAAAAAGGCAAAGGCAACAGAATTCAGGTTATTTTGGAATGTACCGAGCATAAAGAAAGCGGAATGCCAGGAACTTCGAGGTATATTACAACCAAAAACAGAAAAAATACACCTGACCGGTTGGAAAAGAAAAAGTACAACCCAATTTTGAAAAAAGTTACTGTTCATAAAGAAATAAAATAAAAAGTTATGGCAAAGAAGTCAGTTGCAACATTACAAAAGGGATCGGGAAGGGGACATTCCAAAGTGATTAAAATGGTAAAATCGCCCGAAACCGGAGCATATATGTTCAGAGAAGAAGTGATTACCAACGAAGAGGTAAAAGATTATTTTCAAAAACAATAAGGTTTTGAGTTTTTACAGAAAAAGCTTTCATCGCACGGTGAAAGCTTTTTTTGTTTGTTGAAGCCGCATTGGTGGTTCAAAGAAAATATTGCTATTTTTGGCCACCGCTAATTTTTTTACCAATGGGAATATTTGGAAGTTTTACCCGAAATAAAAAGGAAAACCTGGATAAAGGTTTGTCTAAAACCAAAGAGAGTGTTTTTAAAAAGCTGAGCCGGGCTGTTGTTGGCAAATCAAAGGTTGACGATGAAGTGCTTGACAACCTGGAAGAAGTGCTTATAACCTCTGATGTAGGTGTGGAAACGACCCTCAAAATTATTGAACGGATTGAAGAACGGGTTTCCCGCGATAAATACATGGGAATTGAAGAACTCAACGGTATTCTGAAAGAGGAGATTGCCGCACTGCTGGAGGAAAACAATACCGAAGACGTATCGGATTTTGACCTTCCCGAAACAGAAAAACCCTATGTAATTATGGTGGTTGGCGTAAACGGTGTTGGCAAAACCACTACCATTGGCAAGCTGGCTTTTCAGTTTAAAGAAGCCGGCAAAAAGGTATATCTGGGTGCAGCCGATACATTCAGGGCAGCAGCCATAGAGCAACTCGAAATCTGGGCGCAACGTGTAGATGTTCCCATTGTGAAACAAAAAATGGGAGCCGACCCGGCTTCGGTGGCTTTCGATGCCGTTTCGTCGGCTAAAGCCAATAATGCCGATGTGGTGATTATTGACACTGCCGGACGATTGCACAACAAAGTGAACCTGATGAACGAGCTTTCAAAAATTAAGAAAGTGATGGAACGAATCGTTCCCGGTGCGCCCCACGAAGTGTTGCTTATACTTGACGGCTCAACCGGACAAAATGCATTTGAACAGGCGAAACAGTTTACCAAAGCTACCGAAGTTACAGCTTTGGCACTCACCAAACTCGATGGTACGGCAAAAGGTGGGGTGGTTATTGGTATTTCCGACCAGTTTAAAATTCCGGTAAAATACATTGGTATTGGCGAGAAAATGGAACATCTGCAGATTTTCAGAAGACGTGAATTTGTTGAGTCGCTATTTTCCGAATCCTGAGCCCTTTTAACTTTTCATTTTTAATTTTTTCTGCTCTTTTGGCTGGGGTAAAACCAAATCTTCGGCAACCAGTTCCCAACCAACCGAATCAATTAGTTGCCTGATAATTGCCACGGTATCAGCAGCCTGGTTTCGGGCAATATCAAAAAGATAGCTTTGTTCGATTTTCTCGCGCATGAATTCCTTTGATTTGGCATTGATATTGGTAAAATCAAGCTCCGAAAATTTATTGATAATCCCCTTTTGAACGTCGTAAAATTCCAGATCGGTGTCCATACTCATTACTTCCGGATCGGGAAAATGTGAAAGGACCACCCGCTTTTTTTCGGGTTGCATTTCAATGTTAATCTTAGTCAGATCGAAACCAATCAAAACCTTTGCTTTTACAATCAGCAACGCTTTTTTTTCCATTTGCAGCAGTTTAAAAAACATACTTTTACCATCGCGATGGGCAAATACTTCCGAAAATTCACCTTCAACGGTAATGAGTTTACAAACGTGTTTTATTTTATCGAGCAAAATGGTTGACTGCACCTGGTTGGTTTGCGGATTTTTATTTTTTATAAACCATTGTGTGGCAATGATTCCACCGGCCAGGCCAAGTAAAACACCAATAAGTATAAGAAATTCCATGAAATATTTTGTTTAACCAACTAAGATAGAATTTTTTAAGGAAAACCCGATGCAAAATTTTAATTTTCACTGGTGTCAGACGAGTCATTGGCATTTTCGTCAACCGTTTCTTCTTCCGGTTGGGACAAAAAGTGCTGTGCCATGGCAAAAACAGGATAATCGTCTGAAAAAGAACCCAGGTTTAAGGCACAGGCAACCACCAGTTTTTCTTCGGGGTAAACAAGCAGTGCTGCTCCGCCACCGGTTACCGTTCCGCTGCGCCCCACAATTTGTCTTCTGCTGCGGTCTTCCATCAGAACCCAGCCGTTGGCCATGTTCGACGGAATATCGTTGTACAGTTTTACCGGTTCAAATAAATGCTGTTTAATGGTTTCTGAAAAATAATCTGAATAAAGCAATGCATTTCCAAATTTTACCAGGTCTTCGGCGTTGGAGAGCATGCCTTCCGAAGCTGCTCTGAAACGCATATCGCGTGTGGTGGCATTCACTTTTTGTGCAATAAAATTGTGGTCGAAAAAATCTGACCGACCTTTTATGGAAATCAGTGGATTATCGATAACAGTGTTTTCGAGGTTCAGCGTATCGGTTACATATTCTTTCAGAAGGTTGTTGAAATTTTTTCCGGAAACTGTTTCCATAATTGCCCCAAGCAAATTGTAATTGAACATATTGGGTACCTGATAAATTCCCGGAGGAAAAACCAGCGAATCGGCCTTAAAGTTTTCAATTCCTGCCTGTATAGAAATATTTAAACCCCGCCAGTCTTTCTCTTCGCTATTGGGTTCGCGTATTCCCGATGTGTGGTTCACCAAATGGTGAATGGGCAGTTCAAACTGTTTTTCAGGAAAATCGGGTAAATAGCTCTGAACTGAAGAGTCGGGATGGAGCGTTCCTTCTTCAACCATTTTCTGGTAAATAAGGTTGGTAAGCATTTCAGAAACCTGTCCGATTCTGAATTTGGTATTCCGGTCTGCCGGAACTTCAAGGTCTTCCGATGCCAGCCCCATGCCTTCGGAATAAATAATTTTTCCCTCTCTGGCAATGGCAAAAGTACCGCCGGGTACAAAATTTCTGGCCATATAAAAAGCGGCATCTTTTCGTGCAGCTTTAATTTCTTTTACATATTTTTTGTCGTAAAGCAGATCGGCTTTGTTTTTTTCGCAATGGGTCAGACTAAAGAACAAAACAAGTAAAACCGTTAACTGAATTAATTTTTTCACTTCCATTTTTTTAGTTTTTCTGATTGCATAAAAAATTGGCGCAAAAATAGAGATTTCAGCTTATTTGAACCATGAAAATTGCAAAAATTTAGCTGGCAGCCACGTTGGTTATTTCATTTTCCGAACGGGCGATGGTAACTGCTCCGCAGCTGTCACTCCAAACATTTACGGCTGTTCGCAACATATCCAGAATGCGGTCAACTGCCAGCACCAGTCCGATACCTTCCAGCGGAAGGCCAACCGCCGTCAAAACAACAGTCATCATAACCAGTCCGGCCATGGGGATGCCTGCTGCTCCAATGGAGGCCAGAAGCGCTGTAACCACAACCAGCATTTGCTGGAGGAATGTCAGCTCTACACCATAAGCCTGTGCAATAAACATGGCAGCAACACATTCGTAAAGTGCCGTACCGTCCATGTTGATAGTTGCACCCAGTGGCAATGTAAAGCTCGATACTTTATTGGAAACACCGCTGTTGTTTTCCAGTGCTTCCATGGTAAGTGGCAGGGTTGCACTCGACGATGACGTTGAAAACGCAGTGAGCAGGGGTGCTGCCATATTTTTCAGGTGGGCATAGGGTTTGGCCTTGCCTATAAATCTTACAATCACAGGAAGTGTAACCAGCGCATGAATCAGGAGGGCTGCCACAACGGTCAGACTGTAAATGGCCAGACTGCCGGCAATGTTCGCCAGCTCACCTGAGTTGCGTTTGACTTCGGTGGCAACAATTCCAAAAATTCCAAGTGGCGTAAACCTGATGATGAACAAAGTTACCTTCATCATCACTTCAAACACTGCGTCGAAAAATCCGGTGAGTGTCTCCCGGTATTTTGTGCCTGTTTTGGTGATGAAAAAACCAAAGAGAATGGCGAAAAATATAATGGGTAAAATATCGCCCTTCGCCATTGAATCGATTACGTTTTCGGGTATCAGCCGAAAAAAAATGTCTTTTACCGAACCTGTGTTTTCTGTCAGTCCTTCTACAGATTTCGAAAATCCAAGATCTACGCCAACGCCGGGTTTAATAATAATAACCATTGTAAGGCCGGTTAAAATGGCCAGTGTGCTGGTACCCAGGTAATAAAACATGGTTTTTGCGCCAAGTCGTCCCAGGTTTTTGCCGTCGCCCATACTGGTTACACCACTTATTATTGAGCTGAATACCAGCGGGATAATTACCATTTTCAGTGCACGGAGGAAAATGTCGCCCATCCAGGAAATGTAGTTTACTCCATCGGGGAAAAAATAGCCAAAAAGTACTGCGAGTATAAAGGCAATAAGAATTTGCCAGTGCAATTTCATTTTCAAGATTTTCACATTCTTGGTTTTAAACAGGTTTTTAAAAGGCTTGCTAAATTAATTTTTTTAACAGATATCACAAATTTCAATTAAAATCGTACCCTGATGATATCGCCGTAAATTCTGATTTTCGGATGATCAACAAATGCTCTCACCTGATATTCTTTTCCCTCTTTTTTGAGTTTTGGGCTGATGGAAAAATGCCCGATTCCTGAAATTTGAACAGTTTCTGTTTCGCTCCATTCATCAGAATAGAGTTCTTCTACAAAACCGGCATATTCACGGTACTGAAAACCGGCTTTCAGCTTTTCAGCGTCACCTGTTTTTAAAATTTCGCCATTCAAAATAATTTGTAGATTTTCCGACCCGCCTGCAGCTGTTTTGTGCGTAATAACAACGGGGGGCTCAAAAGCGGGTTTTGCATGGGTTATTTTCAGCACCAGAGGGTTGTGCCATTTGTTGTTGTTATAAATTCTTTGGGCTCTGACACAAGAAATGTGTAATCCGTCGTCTTTTTGTTCAAAATAAGTTTTTGCATCTGTTTCAGGCTGATACTCCACAAGTTCACCGGATTGCCCCAGAACAGAAACTTCAGTATTTTCTGTTGCAGAAACTGACTTCAGGATGAATTCTTTTCGTTCGCCCCGTTGCCAGTCCGGAATTTTGGTCAGTATAGCATAGAGCGTTTTCTCTTCGGGTTTCCAGGTGTACCAGATATTTTTCTCATTCGGCAAAATCCACGGCCTCACTTTTTCAACAGCTTCTCCATTGATAAAATTCCATGCAGCCATTTCATGCAGATTAGTTTCCTGTTTTTCTGGCAATTCTCCGTTGGGTTTAGGTCCAACATTCAGCAGCAAATTTCCTCCTTTTGCACGGGTTTCTATAAGAATTTCGATTAGACGGGCGCCGGATTTGTATTCTTCGTTGGTGGGTTTATAAGCCCATTGGGTTCCCATAGTAATGCACGATTCCCAGGGATCATCAGAAGCTATTCCCAAAACCGTTTGCTCGGGTGTTTTTATGGCGCCGCGCGTTACCACAATTTCAGGCTGCAGTTCCCAAACCACACTTTTGCATTTTTCCTGCAAATCTCCTTCGCCACCATCAAAAAAAATGACATCGATATCCCCGTATTGGGTCATCAGCTCCATGCACTGCAGTTCAACTAATTCCAGGTATTTTGTCATTTCGGGCTTGGGAATTGGCTCCGGAAAACGGCGCCGTACCTGCAATCCGTGTTCATACAGAAAATTAAAATCTTCGGGCGAAAAGTAAAATCCCACAGCCAGTCCGGCATTTCTTGTTGCTTCAACATACTCTGCCAGCAGGTCTTTGCCATACGGCGTATTCATGATGTTGAACGTTGTGGTTTTTGTGTTCCACATGCAGAACCCTGAATGGTGTTTCGTGGTGAAAACGATGTATTTCATGCCCGCAAGTTTGGCCAATGTGGCTATTTCTTCGGGTGCGAACTCTTTCGGATTGAATGTTTTGGGCAGTTCGTTTACAAAACGGTTCAGGTAATCATCTGATGCTCCTGCCATGGAATGGCTGATTACAACCCCCAGCTGACTGTCGAAACTGAAGTGAATGAACATGCCGAATCCCAGATCGCGAAACCAGTCCAGACGTTCGGGCTTATTCAGGTTAAGAAAGTTTTCCGAATTATCTTCCTGGGCCTGTAAAGAGGTTAAAAACAGAATCAGAAAAGAGGCTAAAACAATCTTTTTCATAGGATTAAGTATTGATTTTTTGATTTTCATTTCGAATGACTGCTTTCGAATATTGGTGCAATTTAAAAATAAACGCGCTAAAAATTATATATTCGTAGATTATTCAAAACAATTAAATAAAAAGAATATGTTTAAAAAAGAAATTTATTCCGACAGACGAAATAAGCTTAAAAATAAAGTTAAAACGGGTGTTGGGTTGTTTTTGGGGAATATGGAGTCGCCCATGAACTACCGTGATAACACCTATCATTACAGGCAAGACAGTTCGTTTTTGTACTTTTTCGGGCTCGATTTTCCGGGGCTGGCCGGTGTTATAGATTTCGACAGCGGTGAAGACCATATTTTCGGAAACGATGTGGAAATTGATGACATTATCTGGATGGGGCCTCAGGTTACCATTCAGGAAAACGCTGCAAAAGCGGGCGTTGTAAAAACAGCTCCGCTGGCAAAACTGCATGATTTTATGTCAGATGCAATCGGGAAAGGCAGGAAAATTCATTTTCTGCCGCCTTACAGGGGCGAAAACAAAATGTGGCTGGAGCAGCTGCTGGGAATTTCTGCTCTGCGGGTAAATGAGTATGCCTCTGTTGAACTCATTAAGGCAGTTGTTGATTTGCGCTCGGTTAAAGCACCGGAAGAAATAGAGGAAATTAAAAAGGCATGTGCCACAGGTTACGAAATGCATGTAACCGCCATGAAATTGGCCAAACCCGGAGTGCGCGAACAGCAGATTGCCGGAACCATTGAGGGCATTGCGGCTGCAGGGGGCGGAATGATTTCTTTCCCGATTATATTGTCGCAAAATGGTGAAACATTGCACAATCACGACCATTCACAAATTTTGAAAGAAGGACGTTTGATGCTGACAGATGCCGGTGCAGAATCGCTTCTTCATTATGCTTCAGATTTTACCCGTACGGTGCCTGTAGGCGGAAAGTTTAGCCAAAAACAACGCGAAATTTATGAAATTGTTCTGGCTGCAAACAACAAAGCTACTGAATTAACCCGTCCGGGAGTTACCTATAAATCGGTGCATTTGGCTGCAAGTGAGGTTATTGCTTCTGGATTGAAAAGCCTTGGTATAATGAAAGGTGACGTGAAAGAAGCCGTTGAAAACGGAGCACATGCATTGTTTTTTCCGCACGGATTGGGTCACATGATGGGGCTCGACGTGCACGATATGGAAGATATCGGTCAGATTTACGTTGGATTTGATGACGAAGTACGGCCTGAAAAGCAGTTTGGAATTGCTGCACTGCGTTTGGGAAGAAAATTACAGCCGGGTTTTGTTGTGACCAATGAACCGGGAATTTATTTTATTCCTGCGTTGATTGACCAGTGGCAAAGAGATAAAACCAATGCCGAATTTATAAATTTCGATAAGGTGAATGAATACCGCGATTTTGGCGGCATAAGGCTGGAAGATGACATTCTGGTAACCGAATCCGGCAGTGAAATTATAGGGAAACGGGTTCCGGTTGATCTGGATGAAGTTGAACGAATTGTTGCGGGTTAAGCCGATTTTTCCATCTGCTTTTTTAAAATGCGGTGATAAAAATAATCCATTTCGGTTATAATTTCATCCCGTATTTCACGGCATTTTTGTCTGATTTCTTCCTTGTTTCTGGAATTTTTGTACGGATTGTGAAATCCCAGGTGCATCTTTCGTTTGCATTTTATGGGAGGAATTTTCAGTTGCTCAACAGTTCCGTCACCAACAGTTATCAGGTAGTCAAATTCCATGTGGTCGAATTTTGAATAATGCTGGGAAACCTGCGGTTTCATACTAATTCCGATTTCGGCCATAACTTCAACTGCAATGGGACTGACGTGATCGGCCGGATCGATTCCTGCTGAATAAATTTCGAGATTTTTGTCGTAACTGCGCAGTATCGCTTCTGCCATCTGGCTCCTGCAGGAATTTTGATTGCTTAAAAAAAATATTCTCATCGGACAAACGGTTTTTGGTTTAAAGTTCTATTTGATTTTATCTATTGAATTTTGGCGATAAAATAAAATTTAAAAGGCAATTTTCAAAATTAAAAGCCAGTAGATTTTATTGAAAAACAAACTTTTACAAATGTTTTTCAACATATGTTTCGGAAGTATGTCAGAAAAAAATATATTGCAGGTTGTGATTTTAAATTCATTGTGCCGGAAAATCCTCGTAGCAGTTGATTTAAATTGATATTAAAATCTTTGAGTATTAAGGCTTAATTCTCTATTTTCGTAGTCTGATTGTATTATGCACACCATTGTTTATGGTATTTAAATTTTTTTAAATGGAACCTAAAGATCTGAAAAAACCCGAAGGGTTGGAAAGCAGCAAAAATGCCGGAAAGAAAAAATTGGACACTTCTGCTGTTTCGAATGAGCAAACTGAAACAAAACAACAACCTGAAGTGCCTGAAGTTGAAGAGACTTTGAAAGAAACGGAAACTTCAGAAGTTGCTGAAAACAGCCAAACTGTACCCGAAGAAACTGAAAATTTGAAAGAATCATTGGCATCTGATTCCGGGACTGAAACCGAAAAATCTGAAACTGCAGATATCCCCGAAGAGCAGGTTGCAGCCAAAAAAGTAGCCGACGAAAGTTCTGAACCATCTGAACCAAAAGATTTGCTTGAGGAAGAAAAGCAGGATGAACACGGAGCGGAAAAAGAGCCTGAAGTAGAAACCGAGCCTGAAGAGGTGTTGGCGGAGGAAACTGCAGAAGTTGAGCAGGACAAAGCCGAATCAAAAACTGAAGCCGCAGAAAAAGTTTCAGATGAAGTCCCTGAAAATGCAGGGAAAGAAGAAGCTGCAAAAAAGGTAGAACCGGAAAACAAAGAAGAGAGCGAAAGCGAAACAATTGCTGCACCGGTTACTGAAAAAGAAAAGACTGAAAAGAAAACAGAACCTGCCGCACATAAAAATGAAAAAGCCGATTATTCCACCTATTCTCAAATTGAACTGGTAAATGCCTTACGTGAATTACTTGACAATAAAGGTGATCACGATATTAAGGATGATGTGGAAGCAATAAAATCTGCCTTTTACAAGCTGGTAAAAGACGAAGCAGATGAACAGGAGAAACAGTTTCTGGAAGATGGTGGCGACGAAGAGGAGTTTGAACCTGAAGAGAATCCGTACGAACAGGACATAAAAGATTTACTGAAACGTTACCGGCAAATCAGGCATGAATTCAATAAAAAGCTGGAACAGGAGAAAGAACTGAACCTGCAGATCAAATACGATATAATCGAAGAAATTAAATCTTTGATTCACAAGGAAGAGTCTATAAATAAAACCTTCCAGGAATTCAGGGACTTACAGCAGCGATGGCGCGAAATTGGTCTGGTTCCGCAGGCAAAGATGAAAGACCTGTGGGATACCTATCATTTTCATGTTGAGAATTTTTACGACTACATCAAAATCAACAAAGAACTGCGCGATCTCGACCTGAAAAAGAATCTGGAAATGAAAATCAGATTGTGTGAACAGGCCGAGGAGTTATTGCTGGAGACCAATACCATAAAGGCTTTTAATCACCTGCAGAAGTTACATGAGCGCTGGCGCGAAATTGGTCCGGTTCCGCGGGAAAATAAAGATGACATATGGGAGCGGTTTAAGGCTGCAACTGCGAAAATCAATAAAAAACACCAGGAGTATTTTGAGGGTCGGAAAAACGAACAGAAGAAAAACCTGGAAGCCAAAAGGGCGCTCTGCGAGCAGGTGGAAGAAATTAATGAAATGGAACTGACTTCGCATAAGGAATGGGGAGAGAAGTCGAAGGAAGTGGTAAACCTGCAAAAAGTCTGGCGTACCATCGGATTTGCACCGCGAAAAGACAACAATAAAATTTACAAACGGTTTCGTGAAGCATGCGATAAATTTTTCGATGCAAAACGGGAGTTTTATTCCAAAAACAAAGAACTTCAGCAGAATAACCTGCAATTGAAAACCGAACTCTGCATGCAGGCCGAAGCGTTGAAAGACAGCGAAGACTGGCGGAAAACAACGCAGGATTTAATCAATATTCAAAAACAATGGAAAGAAATTGGTCCGGTACCGCGAAAACAATCGGATGCACTTTGGAAGCGTTTCAGAGCCGCCTGCGATTATTTCTTTGAAAAGAAATCTGAACATTTTTCCAGCATTGACACCGAGCAGGAAGACAACCTGAAGGAAAAAGAGGAGTTGATTAAAGAAGTTGAAGCCTTTAAATCAACCGGCGATGCCGATGAAGACCTGCGGAATCTGAAAGATTTTCAACGTCGGTGGACAGAAATAGGGCATGTGCCGATTAAGCGGAAAGACGATATTCAGAAACAGTTCAGGAACGCGATAAACAAATTGTTCGACGATTTGAAACTCGATGAATCGAAGCGTAATTTGTTGAATTTCAGAACAAAAATTGCTTCGTTTTCCGAATCATCGCGGGGGCAGAACAAAATGCGCCTCGAACGCGATAAATATATGACGAAGTTGAAGCAGTTGGAAAACGACCTGGTTCTGCTGGACAACAACATTGGATTTTTTGCGAAATCGAAAAATGCAGAAACGCTGATTGAGGACGTGAAAAGAAAGATTGAGCAAACCCGGGATAAGATAGAATTTCTGAAAGATAAAATCAGGGTTATTGATGAGATGGATCAGTCTGATGAATAGCTGAAGAAACAGATATTAAGGAAAAACCTCGCAGGAAATAGTGAAATTCTGCGGGGTTTTTTGTTTAAAAAAGTTGGCGTTCTTTACAAATACGCTTGTTATGTCTGACAAACAGATAAAAAAAAGGCCGTCTCCCATAAAGAAAGACGGCCTTTGGTCTATTTAATTGAAATTATTTCCTGTACACTTTTTTGTAACCGTAAATAGCGCTTTCGTCCAGCTCTTCTTCAATACGAAGCAACTGGTTGTACTTGGCCATACGGTCTGAACGGCTCAATGAACCGGTTTTAATTTGTCCGCTGTTGGTAGCCACTGCAATATCGGCAATGGTTGAATCTTCAGTTTCGCCCGAACGGTGCGAAGTAACTGAAGTATAACCTGCACGGTGGGCCATTTCAATGGCATCCAAAGTTTCT
>CAZCPH010000037.1:0-6781 GCA_964500105.1 uncultured Mariniphaga sp.
CACAATCTCTATTGGGATATTTTGACCCCGGGCGGGGCTCCAAATCCGGAGGGCGTTCTTCTGGATGCGATTAAAGAGTCGTTCGGGTCTGTGGAAAAATTCCGTGAGTCATTTGTCCAGGCTGCAATAACGCGGTTTGGATCTGGTTGGGCATGGTTGGTTCTTAAGGAGAATAAGCTGGTGGTTTCGTCAACGCCCAACCAGGATAATCCATTAATGGATGTTGCGAATGTTCAGGGGAAGCCTGTTTTGGGCATCGATGTGTGGGAACACGCGTACTACCTGAACTATCAAAACCGGCGTCCGGATTATGTAAATGCATTCTGGAGTCTCATCAACTGGGACGAAGTCGCCAGGCGGTTTAAAGGTTAGTTGATTTTTGGTTTTTTTCCCCGGGATGAGGTCCCGGGGTTTTTCTTGCTTATTTCTGAATTATTATGTTAATAAATTGCAGGGTTTTTCAGCTGAATGTTTAAATTTATACCGAAAAATTGCAGCACAATGGCACAAAATGGCAGGGAAGAAAACGAGGAGAACCGGATCAGGGAACTGGAGCAGCAAATTTCTGAATTGAAATTTGAGCTGGAACGAACGCACACGTTACTGAATGAAGAACAGGAAAAAAGCCGGTTTTATCAGTTGATTGCCGATTTTACTTATGGATGGGAATTGTGGTTTGATTCGTCAGGTGAAATAAAATATTGCTCGCCTTCCTGCCACGATTTAACAGGATATACCGCCAACCAGATTATTGCAGCCGATTCTGTTTCTGCATTGCTTGTGTTTGGTGCAGACCGCGAAAGTTTTGATGAGTTTATTGCCAATGCATACCGGCAGTTGCTGGTGAATCCGTTTCATGAGTTTCGCATTTTAACCCGGACACGCCAGTTACGCTGGTGTTCAGTCCATGTTCGCGGCGTATATAACCGCGAAGGCCGGTATCTGGGTATTCGTGCGTCTATTCAGGATATTACCCGGTTGAAAAAAGCCCTCGGGCATATCAACGACCTTTCTGCAGGCAAGGAGTTGGAAAGCAGAAACCGGCAATGGCTGAAATCTGAATTGGAAAATAAGGAGCGCGAACTGGTGACTTTCCTTCTTCAGCTTTCCCAGAAAAATGAATTGCTGAGCCGCCTGGAACGACAGATTACAGATTTGCTTAAGGTAAATAACAGTCTCAGCAGAAAGAAAATAGAAAACCTCCTGGAAATTTTGAAAAATTCTCCAAACGATTCTGTTGACTGGGATTTGGTGGAAATTCAGCTGGAAAAACTGTATCCCGGTTTTTTGAACCGCCTGCAGACAAAACATCCAAAACTGACCCGTAACGACAAAAAGCTTTCTGCCTGTCTGCGGTTGGGCCTTACCAGTCGCGAAATTGCAGGACTGAGAAGCCTTACACCCCAAAGTGTTGAAATCGCCCGCGTAAGGTTACGTAGGAAGTTGAAGCTTCCGCATGAAACCCGGTTGTTGAATTACCTGGCTGAAATTTAGATATGTTCTTAATAGCCTGCCGGGACATATTTCCGGACGTTGTAAAGTAAAAAAGCATAAAAGTAAGACCTGTAAACAACCAGTAACAAACTGCCGGAAAATTACCCGCCAATGTTAAAATTTTTTTGGTTTCTGATTAAAATGATTTGTGATTTTTTTCAGAAAAGAAAATTGGTTTTGGTTGTGATGGGATAATATTGAAACGGTTTGAAAGAAATATTAAGTTTTTGTTGTTAAATGTAAAATTTTTTGATGTGTTTATTTTATGTATAAATTATTGTTTTTGAATAATTTATATTTTTAATGATATGTTTGTTTAAGTAAGTTTTATGTTTTTGTTAGGTTTTTAAAGCTTGACTTCCGTTGATCCCGTCGTATCTTTGACAGCACAAAAACAGAACAAATGACTCCTGTATCAAAGAATGATTTTTACCGGCCTTTACGCGACGATGAAATAGGACAACTGGTTTTTCAGGGATGTTCGTCGCCTGACTGGAATCTGGTTAAAGTATCACATGATTTTAGTCCCGATCATATTTCGAACACCAAATTTTCAGGATATGTACGCCTGAACAGTTTTCACAAGTCTGTAAATCTGGTTGGCGGAATTACCTTTCACACGGGAATTTCCAATGCCTGGCTTCACAACTGTGTGGTAGGAAAAGATGCATTAATTCATAACGTGCGCAGCTACATTGCCAATTACGAAATTGGCGAAGGTGTTGTTATCCACAATGTGACCACCATTGCTGTTGACGGCGAAACCACTTTTGGCAATGGTTTGCCAGTGGAAGCCATCAACGAAGAGGGTGGGAGGGCAATTCCCATGTACGATTATTTATCTACCCATGTAGCTTATATTCTTGCACTTTATCGCCACCGGCCGGCTGTGGTTGCCGGATTGAAAAGTATGGTTGAGTCATACACTGAAAGTATCAGAAGCAGCACAGGCACTATTGGTGCACACACAAAAATATTGAACTGCAATACGGTGCTTAATGTAAAAATAGGGCCGTCAACAACTATCGATGGCGCAAAAAAACTTCAGAACGGCAGTATAAACAGTACCCGCGAAGCGCCTGTTGTTGTTGGAGAAGGTGTGATTATGGACGATTTTATTGTTTGCTCGGGCAGTCGGATTACTGATGCCACATTGATTTCGAAATGTTTCATCGGGCAGGGATGTATTCTCGACAAGCACTATTCAGCGGTAAATTCCCTGTTTTTTGCCAATTGTCAGGGGTTTCACGGCGAGGCATGTTCTGTTTTTGCGGGCCCGTACACAGTTTCTCACCATAAATCGACCCTGCTCATTGCCGGCATGTTTTCGTTTATGAATGCCGGTAGCGGTTCGAACCAAAGCAATCATTTGTACAAACTCGGACCAATACATCAGGGAATTATGGAACGCGGGGCAAAAACCACCAGCGATTCCTATCTGCTCTGGCCGTCGAGAATTGGTGCGTTTACGCTGGTAATGGGACGTCACTACAAGCATTGCGATACTGCCGACTTCCCGTTTTCTTACCTGATAGAAAGCAAAGACGAGAGTATTCTGGTACCGGGCATCAACCTGAAAAGTATTGGAACCATTCGCGACACCCAGAAATGGCCCCGGCGCGACAACCGCAAAGATTCCAATCTGCTCGACCTGATCAATTTTAATCTGCTGAGTCCATACACAGTGCACAAAATGCTCAATGGCAGGAAAAAGCTGATGGATATGCGGCAGATTTCAGGTGAATATGCCAACGACTACAGCTACGATAAAATGAAAATTGAAAAGCGGGCCCTCGACCGTGGTATTATGCTGTATGAAATGGCCATCTGGAAGTTTCTGGGCAATTCGCTGATTACCCGTTTGCAGGGAAAAAACTATGCATCTGACGTTGAAATCAGGGAAGCGTTGAAGCCGGATACTTCGGTGGGAAAAGGGTATTGGGTCGATCTGTCTGGATTGATCTGTCCTTTCGAAGCACTGGATAAATTACTGAAATCGGTTGAAACCGGGGAAATATCCACACTGGAAGAGGTGAATGCCGCCATGCTTGCCCTGCATAACAACTATTACAATTACGAATGGACCTGGGCCGCTGATATTCTTGCAGATATTTACGGAAAACCAACCGGTGAATTCACAGCGGCCGATGTCATTGCTGTGGTGGAAAAATGGAAAGAAAGTGTTTTGGGAATCGACCGGTTGCTCTACGAAGATGCCAAAAAAGAGTTTTCGATGGCAAAAATGACAGGTTTTGGTGTGGACGGTCAGAATGGAGCCCGCGAACTTGATTTTGCCGAAGTGCGTGGAGAATTCGAAAAAAACGATACGGTAAAAGCTATTCAGGTTCACATGAAAACCAAAGAAGAACTTGGTAACAGCATAAACGAACGCATGGAAAAGCTGGTAAAGAAACCTGTACCGGCAGGTAGTTTTGATAGCAATTAACCGGTTGGCGAAATCATAAATATTGGACAAAGATGTGCGGAATAGTTGGATACATTGGAGACAGGGAAGCTTTTCCCATTCTGATTAACGGATTGAAGAAACTGGAATACCGGGGGTATGATTCCGCAGGTGTTGCCGTTTTGAACGGAAGCCTTGAAGTGTTAAAAAAGAAAGGTAAGGTTGCCGACCTGGAAGAATTTTCTGCCGGAAAAAATACTGCAGGTACGGTTGGTATTGGCCATACACGTTGGGCAACCCACGGTCAGCCAAGCGACGAGAATGCTCACCCGCACAAATCGATGAACGGATATTTTACGCTGGTGCACAATGGAATCATTGAAAACTATACGCAACTAAAATCGGATTTGATTGCCCGGGGTTTTCAGTTTGGCAGCGAAACCGATACCGAAGTTCTGGCAAATTTGGTTGAGTTTTTTTATACTCAAAACGATGAAGTTTCGGCAGAAATGGCTGTTCAGCTTGCCCTTTCGAAAGTGGTGGGCGCATATGGAATTGCGGTGTTGTGCAGCGATGAAAAGGAGAAACTGATTGTTGCCCGGAAGGGCAGCCCGTTGGTGGTGGGCCTGGGGAACCGGGAGTATTTTATTGCCAGCGATGCTTCGCCTATTGCTGAGTTTACAAGCCAGGTGGTTTACCTCAACGATTTTGATCTGGTGGTTTTGCAAAAAGACAATTTTACGCTGAAAAACATTGCAAATAACCCGGTAACACTTACTGTTTCCAATCTCGAACAGAAAATCGGGGAGCTGGATAAAGGCGGTTTCGAGCACTTTATGCTGAAAGAAATTTTTGAACAGCCCCAAACCATTGAAGAGACGTTCAAAGGACGACTTAAACCCGACTATCCGGAAATTGTGCTGGGGGGATTATTGAATGTATTTCCGAGGATTGCAGCAGCAGAACGGATTTTGATTATTGGCTGCGGCACTTCGTGGCATGCTGCGCTTATTGCAGAATACCTGCTGGAAGAGTATGCCCGGATTCCGGTGGAGGTTGAGTATGCGTCGGAGTTCAGATACCGTAAGCCGGTAATAAAACCCTCTGATGTAGTGCTTTTAATCAGCCAGAGTGGCGAGACTGCCGATACCCTTGCTGCACTTCGCCTGGCAAAGGAAAAGGGAGCGCTGGTTTTGGGAATCTGCAACGTGGTGGGTTCGTCGCTGTCGCGCGAGACTGAAGCCGGTGTTTATACCCATGCCGGTGTTGAGGTGGGGGTTGCTTCCACAAAAGCATTTACTGCGCAGGTTACCGTTCTGACTCTGTTTGCCCTGAAGCTGGCAAGAGAAAAAGAAACGATTTCCGTTGAGGAATACAGCCTTCTGGTAAAAGAGTTGTCTGAAATCCCTGAAAAGGGGAGGGCGATACTTCAGAAAAGCAACCTGGTGAAGCAGATCGCTGAAAAATACAAGGATGCATTGAATGCACTCTATCTTGGAAGAGGTTACCTTTTTCCTGTGGCGCTGGAGGGGGCGCTCAAATTAAAGGAAATTTCGTACATCCATGCCGAAGGGTATGCCGCAGGTGAAATGAAGCATGGTCCGATTGCGCTGATTGATGATAATCTGCCGGTTGTTGTTGTCGCGCCGCAGGATTCATGGTACGAAAAAATTGTAAGCAATATTCAGGAAGTTAAAGCCCGAAAAGGGAATGTAATTGCGATTGTGAACGAAGGTGATACGGTTTTGAAGGAAATGGTCAACGACGTGATTGAAATACCTTCGGCACATCCGGCGCTGACTCCGTTGCTGGCGGTTATTCCGCTGCAGTTGCTTGCTTACCATATCGCTGTTTTACGGGGTTGCAACGTCGATCAACCCCGCAACCTGGCCAAATCGGTCACCGTGGAGTGAACATCTTTCTTTTACTTCTCTTTTTTTCCAGGGAAACAGATTTTTCTGTTGATTTCTTCCGGAGAATAATTGAACGTATAATCACCGATATTTTTTACCTTTCCCGAAAAATAGCTGACAGTTTATTTTCCGGCATTTTTGGTTCCGGCCGGTTGATTAAAAACTATGGAAAAGGAAAAATCCAAACGATCGAAGATCTTATACATTTTTATTGCCTCGGCAATTGTAATTGCCATTGTTTCAATGACAATTGGCCGCGAAATCTATGAAGGCCGTAATCAAAGTCTTACTTCTTTCGGGCTGGTTCATTTTTCGGGGTATCTCTTTTTTTTGCTGATGCCTGTTGAGATGGCCTTCATCTACTATCTTTCCTTTTACAGCGATCTGGAACTGATTTGGGTTGCGCTTGTTACGGCCTTTACCGCACAATTTGCCGACTATATTATCGGGTTGTTTTTCAGGTTCAAATCGTTATCAGCGATAGTGGGCGAACAACGGATTTTAAAAGCAGAAAAATACATTAGAAAATACGGGAATCTCACCATTTTTGTGTTTAATTTCTTACCGCTTTCTTCGCCGGTAATTGCGCTGGCCGTAGGTTTATTGAAATACCGGTTTAAAGATTTTGCACTATTCAGCGTGCTGGGGCTATTTCTGAAATATTTGGTTCTGAGTTTAATATTTTAATGCAAATTGACTAACATTTTCAAAAAACATGACCATTCTTTTTTATTTCATATTCAGAAATTTCGAAAACCTGAAATTTTTCCGATTTTTGCAGCTTCGTAACGATTCAAGGAATAGAGGAAGCCAGCATGAAAGATAGCAAAAAACAAATCGGATTTGACAATGAAAAATACCTCAAAGAACAGTCTGAAGCCATTCTCAACAGGGTAAACCGCTTTAATCAAAGGCTTTATCTGGAGTTTGGAGGAAAAATACTGTATGATTTTCATGCTGCAAGGGTGCT
>CAZCPH010000037.1:6791-14156 GCA_964500105.1 uncultured Mariniphaga sp.
CGGTTTCGATCCCAACGTTAAAATGCGTCTTTTGCAGAAACTGAAAGATCAGACCGATGTCATTCTTTGTATTCATGCAGGTGATATTGAGCGTAAAAAAATGCGGGCTGACTTTGGCATCACCTACGATGTGGATGCCCTGAAAACCATCGACGATTTCAGGGAGTGGGGAATAGACATTACTGCTGTGGTAATTACCCGCTACCAGAATCAGCCCCCTGCAAAAGCATTCAAAAACAAGCTCGAAATGCGGGGAATCAAAGTTTATCTGCATCAACCAACCAATGGTTATCCTACTGACATAGAGCTTATTGTTAGTGATCAGGGGTACGGCGCCAATCCGTACATTGAAACCTCAAAACCCATTGTAGTGGTAACTGGTCCGGGGCCGGGAAGCGGCAAGCTCGCCACCTGTCTCAGTAACCTCTATCACGAATACAAACGGGGAATAAAGGCCGGTTATGCAAAGTTCGAAACATTTCCCATCTGGGATTTACCGGCCGACCATAAGGTGAACATTGCCTACGAAGCCGCTACTGTTGACCTGGACGACAAAGTGCTGATTGACGAACACCATTTTAACGCCTATAACGAGAAAGTGGTGAATTACAACCGCGACATTGAAGCATTTCATCTGCTGAAAAAAATCATTGAAAAGATTACCGGCGAAGAATCCATGTACCAGTCGCCAACCGACATGGGCGTGAACCGGGCAAGTGCAGGAATTATCGATGATCAGATTATTTCGGAAGCATCCCTTCAGGAAATAATCCGGCGCTATTTCAGGTGTGCAGTGGAATATGCCATGGGACTGGCTGATAAGAATGTTATTGACCGGATAAAAAGCATTATGGAGAAGGTTGGCGCAAAGCCCGAAGACCGGAATGTGGTGCAGCCGGCACGCGATGCAGCGAAGAATGCCGAATTTACCGGAAAAGGCAATCAGGGCATCTATTGCGGAGCTTCCATTGAACTGCCCGACGGTACCATTATCACAGGGAAAAACTCACCGCTGATGCATGCTTCTTCGAGCCTGGTTTTAAATGCAACCAAATATTTGGCCGGACTGCCCGACGAAATGTACCTGATTCCGCAGAGCATTATCGACTCGGTTTCGCATCTGAAAAAAGATATTCTGGACGGAAAAATGACCAGTCTGGATCTGGATGAAACACTGATTGTGTTGTCTATTAGTGCGTTGTCGAATCCGGCGGGGCAAATGGCGCTGGAAAAACTGAAGGTTTTGCAGAATTGCGAAGTCCACCTTACCCATATTCCAAGTCCGGGCGATGAAGCCGGGCTGCGGAAGCTGAAGGTGAATCTGACCTGCGATCCGGAGTATCCCGGGAAAAGCCTGTTTATGAGTTAATTATCAACTCTACTCAAACAATCCGGGCAGGAATAACGACAGTGCCGGAATATAGGTAACAAGCATCAGAATCAAGAGGCTGACCAAAAGAAACGGAAAGCCGGCCTTTGCCACTTTTTCCATCGAAACTTTTCCGATACCGGAAGCCACAAACAGACAAACGCCCACCGGTGGTGTGTTCAATCCGATTATGAGATTCAACACGGCGATAACCGAAAATTGTATGGGGTCAATTCCCACCGAAACAGCAACATTCAGTAAAATGGGGTAAACGATTAAAAGTGCTGCAATGGTTTCCATAAAGGACCCGACGATAATGAGCAGAATATTAATGAGCAGCAACAGCAAAAACTTGTTTTGGGTGATGGTGAGCAGCCATTGGGCAAGACTTTGGGGAATCTGTTCGCTAATCAGAATCCATCCAAACAAATTGGCAAATCCAACCAGCAGCATTAGCGATGCTGTGGTTCCGGCCGAACTGGTCATAACCGAAACAATACTTTTCCAGGAGAGGGTGCGATAAAACAGAAATCCCACAAGCAAGGCATACAAAACTGCTACTACCGAAGCTTCGGTGGGCGTGAAAACACCGCCGATGATGCCGAAAAGAATCAGAAAGGTCATCATCAATGCCCAGAATGCGTCGATAAAACCTTTGCCCCGCTGTTTCCAGGAAGCTTTGGGTTGTTTGGGATGGCTTTTTCTGATGGAGATGGAATAAGAAACAATACCTAAACCGATGGCCAGCAGAATTCCCGGAACGGCACCTGCCAGAAATAATTTTCCAATTGAAATACCTGTTAGCGAGCCGGCAATAATCATGGGCAAACTGGGCGGAATAATGGGGCCAATGGTGGAGGAAGCTGCTGTAACAGCACAGGAAAAATCGGCTTTGTAGCCTTCCTTTTTCATGGCGGGTATCATAACCGAACCGATGGAAGCCGTGTCGGAAATTGCAGTTCCGGAAATGCCTGAAAAAATCATGGATGCCCCAATGTTGGCCAGCGAAAGTCCTCCCCTGATATGTCCCAGCAGGTTGTTGCTGAAACGGATAATGCGGTCGGTCATGCCACAGCTGTTCATTAAATTGCCGGCCAGAATAAATCCGGGAATACTGAGCAGCACAAAAACATCAATACCTGAATACATTTTTAACGGAATGACAATTAGCGGAATCCCTTCAAACAAAATATAGGTGAACGTTGAAATTCCCAGGGCAAAAGCAATGGGAAAACGGAGGAACAACAAAACGAAAAATACCGTAAACAACAGCCAAATCATACTATTTCCGCTTAAATGAATGATAAAGATTTGCAGTGGTGAAAAGAATAACCGAAATTCCAATCAGGGTGATGCTGAAAAATACAAAACCCATGGTAATTTGAAGGGCAGGGGAGAGCTCGTCCATGCCAAGCTGTATAAATTTTATACTGTGTGCGGTTAAGATTACAGCAAAAACAATAACCGCTGCATCGGTAAAAATATTCAGACATTTATTTAGCCACCCGGTCAAATATTTGGTAATCAAATCGAGCCGGATAAAATCGCCGTTTTTTATTCCAATGGCAGTACCAAAACCGACGGAATAAACAAAAAATATGCGCGCGGCTTCCTCCGTCCAGTGGGGTGCACTTTCCAGAAAAAACCGGGCAAAAACCTGTATGGTTACTGCCGTGATCATGGCTGACAGGCTGATTAATGCACCTGCTTTAAAAAGATGGTAAATCAGTTTTATTGGTTTCATTTTTAGTTCCAAATTCTGTTATTTCTTTATACAATGGTCTGTATTCTTCGGGCAACGCTTCCAGCACAGCGGTTTCCGCTTTTTTTCTGAACGCTTCCACATCGGGTTCAACAAACTGCATCCCCTTCTCTTCCAGCTGATGCCGCAAAAATTCTTCCTGCTTTACAAATTCCTTTTCGTGATATTGCTGCATCATTTTTCCGGCCACTAAAACCTTTTCCCGCAAGTCTTCCGGTAGTGCCTGAAACTGCTTTTCCCCAATCACCACATAAATCCAGCTGGTGACATGGTTTGTCAGGTTCAGGTATTTTTGCACTTCAAACAGACCTGCACTGTAAATGAGCGCAAACGGGTTTTCCTGCGCTTCCACTGTTCCCTGTTGCAGGGCGGTAAAAACTTCAGAAAAGGTCATGGGTGTTGGTTTGGCTCCCAAAGCCTGCCACACCTGCACAAACAGCGGTACATTGGGTACCCTGAGAATAATTCCGGCGAGTTCTTCGGGTTGGTTTATCGGCCGGTTTGACGTCAGGTGCCTTGGCCCGCGTTCAAAATAACCAACGGGTCTGACACCAATTTTTTGAATCATTTCATCTGCAATTTTTTTCCCGATTTCACCTTCAACTACCTGTTTCAGATGTTCGGAATCGCGGATAAGATAGGGCACGGCCAGTAAAGCTGTGATGCCTGCCCAGTTTTGCATACTTTCGCCGGTAATGGTCATTTCAACAACTCCTGCCCTGATGCTGCGAATCATGTCCAACTCCGGGCCAAGCTGTTCGGCAGGGTGCACCCGCACTTCAATCCGGCCTTCTGAGAGTGAATCGAGAGCATGCGCAAAATGCAGGGCCGACCGGTGCCAGATATCCTGCTCATTGGCCTGGTGGCCCAGTCGTAAAATGTATTCCGGACCTTCACCGGAATTCCGGCAGGAGGCAATAAACGTAAGCATTAAAAGTAAAAAGCATAACTTTTTCATGCAGGTTTTATTCCAATTTTTTTTATTGATTTTTCATTTTTTTGCTATTCCAAAAAATCAGCACAAGCTCAATGGCAGAAATCAACATTAGTAAATCGCCCATTAGCTCCAGGCCTTCTTCTGTGGCTGCTTTGGCCATCCGGTAAACACTTTCATCGTATAGTTCGAGCCAGAATTTGGAACGCCCCATCAACCGGCTGAAAACATAAGTAATCAGAAAACCGGCAAAGAACCATGCTGAAGCAGGTTGTGCAAAAAACTCCTGTGTTGCGCTTTTTAGCTTTTTAAAATCGCGCCAAACCAACCACAGAGCCGCAAGTAATACCAGCAACGCCGGCCAAACCCACCAGCTGAATAGAAAATTGAATTCGCGAATGAAGCCAATCAGCAAAAACAAAGCAATCAGATTGGTTACGGGTTGAACCGGTTTGTAACGTCTTCCCAGAATCAGGTAAAAAAGAACCAACACAAAAAGAATGATTTCCTGTGAAATTTCTGTACGACTTAATTCGCTGTATAATGCTTCTTCAAGTGGAGCTACCGCATCAAAACGAATAAGCTCCGCTATCCCAAATACCAAAAGGGAGTAAACAATGACCCTGATGACAATAAAAAGCGGCGTGTAATTCTTCATAGCTTGCTTTTAAGGGGACTAATTTACATTTTTCAACAAGAACAAGGCATTGCACCTGTTATAAAGTTTCATTAACTTTGTTAGGCAATTAAAAACCAGCTATGTTGGAGCCAGATGAAATATTAAACTTTTTAAGAGAACATAAATTGACTTTAAAAGAAAGGTTTTTTGTTACGGAAATTGGACTTTTTGGTTCTTTTGCGCGTAATGAACAAACTGAAAAAAGTGATATTGATTTCCTTGTTGTGTTTGAGCACAATACACCCGATTTATATTCTGTCGAAAAATTGTTAAAGGTATATTTGGAAAATCATTTAAACCGCGAAGTTGATATTTGTGCCAAAAAATGGATCAATCCGATTTTTAAACCATTAATTTTAAAAGAAGCTATTTATACTTAACAAAGATTATTACCTTCTTCTATCAATATTCGAAACAATTAAGAAAATATTACTCTATTCAAAAGACTATAAATCAGCAGAGGATTTTTATAACAGTCAGCGCGATTTTGATGCTGCCATGATGAATTTTATTATTCTTGGTGAAAGTGTTGGAAAACTATCTGATCATCTCACTAAAAGTAACCAACATATTAAATGGCAAAAAATATATGGATTCCGGAATATTGTTGCACATCCTTATTTCGGTATAAACGTTGATATTGTCTGGCAAATTATTCAGGAAGATTTGCCTGAATTAAGCAAAGAGATTCATCAAATTATCAACAATTATCAGCAGTAATAATTTTGCTTATTACAGAATCCCTCAACTTTAAACCAAATTCAATACAAGAATCAGCGAATTCTTCCATAGGTTCATAAAATGATTCTGGATTTTAGCTGTGGAAGAATTCGCCGCACTCTTATTCAGCCGGCATAAGCGAAACACTCACATAATTTTCAAAATTGAAATAGTTGGAGAATGCTTTTTGAACCGACTCAACCGTTAACCCTTTTACGCTATTTTCGTATGCTCCAAATTCTGAAAAATCTCCGTCTTTTAAATAGTAAGTGTTGCTCAGAATATTCAGCCAGAATCTGTTTTCGCGAAGGGAAATTTCCCTTTCGCGCAGCATCTTTTCTTTAGCTTTTGCCAGCTCATCTTCACCTGGTCCGTTTTGAATAAAATCATTGATTTCTTCGAAAATGGCCTGTTGCAGTTCTTTCGCTTTCTCAGGATCTGTTCCGTATGAAATTGAAATTGTATATTCTTCGTCGGGATATTTTGACGACGACGAACGTGCTCCAATAGAATACACACTACTCCTTTCCTCACGGATTTCTTCCATTAACCGGGTATCCAGAATGCGACTCAAAGCATCAAGTTCAATGGCATTTTCCGAAGAATAGCTTAAAGCACCATGAAAAACGATGTACTGAATACTTTTTTCTTCCTGACCTTTTCGAATTACCTTTTCCACCACTCCGGCCGGCGGGTCAATTTCCAGGTTCCGCCAGTTTTCGTTTTCATCGAGGTAGGGGATGCCACCGATATATTTTTCCACCAACGGTTTCAGCTGCGCAGTGTCTATTTTACCCACAAAAAAGAACTTGAAATCGGCAGCATTGCGAAAACGTTCTTCGGCAATCTGTCTGATCCGGTTAAAATCAGCTTCTGCCAGCAGTTCAACCGACATCGGCCTGGCACGGTTGTGGTAATTGGCCAGAATAACGTTCAGCGAATCCTGGAAAACAGCTTCGGGTGAGGCGGAACGGTTTTGAAGTACACCTGCATTACGCGACATGGCGGCCTGAAAACTGGTTTCGTCGAATCGTGGCTGTGTGAAATAGAGATAAACCATCTGAAGCAATGATTCGATATCTTTAACCGAAGCATTCCCGTTGAACCCTTCGCGGATTTGCGAAACGTAGGGAGAGATGCTGAAAACTTTGTCAGACAGCATTTTGTCCAGTGTAATTTTGTCGAACCCTGCAATTCCGCTCATAGCCATAATGGATGCGGAAAAATCGGCCGATACATCATCTTTTGCTTCATAAAGCGAAGTTCCACCAGGGCTCCAGGCGCTGAACAAAATTTCATCATCTTTGAAATCGGTTGGTTTCAGAACCACTGTCGCTCCGTTTTCCAGAATCCATTCCACTGCTTCAACCTTTTCGAGTTTCGTTTCGTTTAAAACCTTACCCGGCCACGGTTCATCAGAAACCAGCGGAACATCGGAAACAGCATCGTCGTATGGCTCAACTTCGGTTTGTTTTACTTCTTCGAGCAGGGCGAATACATCTTCTTCGCCGGGTATGTTCACCCCTTCTATTTCCGGGGCCGAGATTACAACAACCCTGTTTTCATCTGTTATCCATTTTTCGGCCAGCGCATTCACCTCTTCCAGCGAAATTTGCGGCACAAAAGTCTGGTAATAGCTGTATTCGTTTTCAATGCCGGGAATGGGTTCTTCGGTCATTAAAAAATTACGCGTATATTCCTGCGCATAATTGATGGATTTCTGCTGATCCCGCTCATTGTAAATCTGTTCCAGCTGACTTAAAAGCGCATTTTTTTGCCTCTCCAGCTCCGATTCCGTAAAGCCGAATTTTTTCACCCGTTCGTTCTCCAGCAAAACTGCTTTCAGCCCTTCTTCAATTTTCCCGTTGTGGCAAATGGCCACTGACTGGTAAACGCTCATG
>CAZCPH010000038.1:0-13890 GCA_964500105.1 uncultured Mariniphaga sp.
TGTGAAAGATACCGGAATAGGAATTCCTGCTGACATGCATAATGTAATTTTTGAACGATTTACGCAGGCCGATTTAACAATCACCAAACCCTACGAAGGTTCGGGTTTAGGGCTTGCAATTTCACATGCCTATGCCGATTTGCTGGGAGGAAAAATTTCTGTTGAATCGGAAGAAGGAAAGGGGAGTACTTTTTCTTTCATACTTCCTCAAAACAGTATTTGAATCTCTTAGTCCTTTCCTCTGAAAAGATGGAAAAACCCGTGTGCTCGTCGGGGTTCATTGTCTCGACCTCTGCCTTCCACAATGTAGTAGTAAACTCCCGGACTTGCATAACGTCCGCCCAGTCTGCCGTCCCAAACCGTGGCCGTGTAAGTGTCTTCAAATCCGCTCACATTATTGTTTTCATAGAAATGGATGCGTTTACCCCACCTGTTGAAAATGGATATTTTTATGCTTTGCATAGACCAGAATTTTACCACAAACATATCGTTGGTGCCATCGCCGTTAGGTGTAAAAACATTGGGTGCCGCCACAAAAGATGTGTCAACCAGAATATAGTCGGGCAGGTAAAAAGTATCTGTACAGGTATGGAATTCAGAGGTTTTCTTTGCCACCAGCTTCACCATATATGAACCTGAGTTTTCGTAAGTGTAAACAGGGCTTTGATCGTAAGCAACAATCATAATGCTGTCGATGGGTTGCTGTGTGGTTTCCGATTCTTTTTTGATGTCGTCGAGACTGCGGAAGAAAAACCATTCGTACAAATCGGGATCCGCATTTTCCGATTGGTTTGTGAACGCAACGGTAAGCGGTGCTTCGCCCTGTTGCTGATCAACGGTAAAACTGGCTTTTACAGCCAATGATTCGTAAACCAAAGGAAAATTTACTTCGCAACCGAAAGCATCATAAACCCTGAAAGTGTATTCTGTATCCTTTGTTGGCGGATCATAAATCTGCGGATTTATTACGGTGGCTATAGTTGCGCCTCCTGTTTTCCATTCTACCTGAATGTTTTTATGAACTTCCAGTTGTGTGTTGTCAGCCAAATCGAAATAAATGAGTGGCGCCGAAAGGAAAGAACCGTTTAACCGGAACGATTCACAATCCGATTCAGTTACTTCTGCGGTAGCCGAAATCCAGTTGTTAAAAACCCATGCGCGGCTTACTGCCGAGGTTTCGCCCTGGGTAACCGTTGCGCGGTAACCGCCGTTTTCAAGCGAAGTAATCGTTGATTCCTGCCCGTCGGAACTTTCTGAAAAATAGAATTCGAAGGCCGCCGTTTCCGGGTTGTACTTTTCCCACAAAAAGGTTTTTGTTCCTTCCAGTTCGGTCTGAACCTGCAAAGAACCTGCATTTATCCCTTCGGCTTCGGTGCAAAAAACAAAAATATTATCCGTTTCGGGGAAAGCCGGATATTCAGTGTTTACAGTGGCAGCCGAGCCCGGTGCCGATAGCTGGGCCTGTGCGACAGTAAGGTTCAAAAAGAAAATAAATAAAACAAATAAGGTGATGTTGCCTTTGTTCTTCATAAATTTCAACAGTTCTTTGAGCTACAATATTAACGTATAATTTTTATTTAATTGTTTTGAAGTGTGCAAAAATCGGCATTTTGGAACGCAGAGAATCCATTTTCAACGGTCTTGTTGAAAAATGGCTTTCAAAAAACTGTATATTCCCTTAAACTTCCCCTATTTTTGTTTTTTATTTTGAAATTTACAGGGAATGGTTTTGGATTACCTAAAAGATTTGAACAAAGCACAACACGAAGCCGTGGTTTCCACTGAAGGTCCGGCGCTGATAATTGCCGGTGCCGGCTCGGGAAAAACCAGGGTATTAACATACCGTATTGCTCATTTGCTGAAACAGGGAGCGCGGCCTTCCACTATTTTGGCGCTCACATTTACCAATAAGGCGGCCCGCGAAATGAAGGAACGCATTGCCGCCGTGGTGGGTGAAAATACCGCCCGCTATCTGTGGATGGGTACATTTCACTCCATTTTTGCCCGCATTTTACGCGCTGAACACGAAACCATCGGGTTTCCTTCTAACTTTACCATATTCGATGCAGCCGACAGTAAAAGCCTCCTGAAAACCATCATCAAAAGCTTTCAGCTCGACGATAAAATGTACAAACCCGGAAGTGTGGCCGCCCGCATTTCCATGGCAAAGAACAACCTGATAACTCCCTCGGCTTATGCCGAAAATGGAGAAATCAGGCTGGCTGACAAAGCCATGCGTATGCCCGCAATTTCGGAAATTTACAAGGAGTACGTGAAGCGATGCCGGCTTTCGGGAGCCATGGATTTCGATGATTTACTGCTGAAAACCAACCTGTTGTTTCGCGACCACCCAGAAATTCTGGGAAAGTACCAGCAACGTTTTGATTACGTTTTGGTGGATGAGTATCAGGACACCAACTATGCTCAATACCTCATTGTTAAAAAACTGGCCGCACAACACCAAAATATTTGCGTGGTTGGCGACGATGCCCAAAGCATTTATTCATTCCGTGGAGCACGCATCGAAAATATCCTCAGTTTTCAGTCGGATTACCCCGGCCATAAAATATTTAAGTTGGAACAAAATTACCGTTCCACGAAAACCATTGTAAATGCGGCCAACAGCATTATTGCCAAAAACAAGCGCCAAATTCCCAAAACGGTGTTTTCTGAAAATGATTCGGGAAAGAACATCAAAGTGATATCGGCACTTACCGACAACGAGGAAGGATTTTTGGTAGCGCAGGAAATTGTCGAAACGCAATTGCGCGACCATTACAAAAACCTCGATTACGCCATTTTGTACCGTACAAACGCTCAGTCGCGTATTTTTGAAGAGGCGTTGCGAAAACGAAATATTCCATACAAAATTTATGGCGGATTGAGTTTTTACCAGCGGAAGGAAATTAAGGATTTGCTGGCGTATTTCCGGCTGGTGATAAATCCGTGGGATAATGAGGCGCTGAAACGCATCATTAACTACCCGGCACGTGGAATAGGGCAAACCACGTTAGCTAAGTTGGAGTCTGCAGCAGCAGAAAATGAAACATCCATTTGGAAAATAATTACGGCTTTACCCGGTGAAAATCCGGCTAACCTGAATAAGGGGACCGTCACAAAAGTGTTGAAATTTGTTGCGCTTATTCAGCAATTTGTAAAAGCTGTGGCTGAAGGCGATGCCTGGGAAGCTGCCCGGTTTATTGCCGGTCAATCGGGAATTCTGAAGGAACTGCACAGCGACAAGTCGCCCGAGGGATTGAGCCGGCACGAAAATATTGAGGAGTTGCTTAACGGAATCCAGGAATTCAGCATAAATGCATTGGAAGAAGGACGCCCTGCAAAACTGGAGAACTACCTGGAAGATGTGGCGCTGCTTACCGACCAGGACACCGATAAAGACGAAGACCGCGATAAGGTGACTTTAATGACTGTGCATTCGGCTAAAGGATTGGAGTTTAAAAATGTGTTTGTGGTAGGTTTGGAAGAAAACCTGTTTCCTTCGGCACAGGCAGAAGAGAAAAAATCACAGGAAGCACTGGAAGAGGAGCGCCGTCTGTTTTATGTTGCTTTAACCCGAGCCAAGGAAAATGCATGGTTTAGCTATGCCAACCAGCGCTATCGGTGGGGAAACCTTGAGTTCTGCTCACCCAGCCGTTTTCTGCTCGAAATGGATGAAAAGTATCTCGATGGGATGGTGGAAAACAGCCGGATGAGGCATGCAACGCGAAATTCTTTTACAGAACAAAATGTGACCCAGGGTTACAGAGAACGTTCGCTGACCCGAAACCAATCCGAAAAACCGGCACAGAAACCCTGGCGACAGGATATTTTTCGCCGGAATACCGAATCCCGGAATCCCGCAACAGATGGAAACGATGGGTTTACCGGCGACGATCCCGAAAAAATAATGCAGGGAATGATGGTGGAACACCAGCGTTTTGGTGTGGGTAAGGTGATAAAAATTGAAGGGATGCCGCCCAATAAAAAAGCCACCGTATTTTTTCAGCATGCAGGTCAGAAACAGTTGCTGCTGAAATTTGCCAAACTAAAAATCAAAGGTTAAGCTCTGGGCAACAAATCAGTAAAAATTGCGTATTGCAAAGAAATCATTAGTTTTGCCGATGGAAAACAGAACCCTCAATTTTTCCTGGCAGTTAAAAAGTTGTAAATAATTTATTCAATTCATGGATTACAATACGAAAAGAAAAAAGCTTCCGATGCCCGAATACGGCAGGAACATTCAAAACATGGTAGATCACTTGTTCACGATTGAAGATCGGGAAAAAAGAAACCAATCGGCACAGGCTATAATCGATGTTATGGGAAATCTTTATCCCTATCTTCGCGACGTGGCCGAATACAAACATAAATTGTGGGATCATATCGCAATTATGTCCGATTTTAAACTTGACATCGATTATCCGTATGACCCGCCATCGCCTGATATTTTAACAGAAAAACCACATAGAGTTCCCTACAATCAGCACGATATAAAATTACGACACTACGGTTTAATTACCCAGAAGTTGATTGAAGTGGCCATAGGCACGGAAGGGGACGAACAGCGGATTCTTATAGAGCAGATTGCCAATCAGATGAAAAAGCTCTACCTGGCCTGGAATAAAGACTCTGTTGAAGATGAAAAAATTTTCATCGATTTGGAAGAGCTTTCCGGAAACAGGCTCAAAGTGCCAAGGGATATTCAATTGGCTGACGTGAAAGTACAGGTTGTACAGCCTCAGGGAAAGAAAAAGAAAAAGAAAAAGTAACCAACAGAACGTCAGATGGCAACTTTTCTGGTTGAAGGGGGAAATCAGCTGAACGGAACACTTGAGCCACAGGGTGCTAAAAATGAGGCGCTTCAGGTAATTTGCGCAGTTCTGCTTACGCACAATGATGTAACAATCGAAAATGTTCCGGAAATCAGCGATGTGCTGAAACTTATCGATATTTTAAAAGGCTTGGGCGTAGAGGTGGAGCGCACCGATAAAGGGGTTTTCAGGTTTAATGCACGTAATGTGGATGTCAGCTATCTGAAAACAGAAACCTATGCCCGTCAGGCTGCCAGTTTGCGCGGATCAGTAATGATTATCGGTCCGCTGCTTGCACGGTTTGGTCAGGGTTTCATTCCCCAGCCCGGAGGTGACAAAATTGGCCGCAGGAGAATGGATACCCATTTTACCGGTCTGCAGAAACTGGGTGCAAATTTTCATTTCGATGTCCACAACAAATGGTATTCGGTTGAAGCAAAAAAGCTGAAAGGCGCATATATGCTGCTGGAAGAAGCTTCAGTTACCGGAACGGCAAATATTGTGATGGCTGCTGTTATGGCAGAGGGCACAACTACCATATACAATGCTGCATGTGAACCCTATGTACAGCAGTTGTGTAAAATGCTGGTGTCAATGGGGGCGAAAATTTCGGGTATCGGTTCAAATTTACTGGTGGTAAACGGAGTAATGTCCCTTCATGGATGTTCCCACCGGATTCTTCCGGATATGATAGAAGTGGGAAGTTTTATCGGACTTGCAGCAATGACAGCATCCAGTCTTACCATCAAAAATGTGGGAATGGAGCATCTTGGAATCATCCCTGCTGCCTTTCAGCGGCTGGGAATTAAACTGGAGCAGCATAACGACGATTTGGTGGTGAAAGACCCCCAACAATATGAGATTGAAAATTATATCGACGGTTCGATTATGACCATCGCAGATGCGCCCTGGCCGGGATTGACTCCGGACTTGCTGAGCGTGTTTCTGGTTGTGGCCACACAGGCAAAAGGCAGTGTTCTCATTCACCAGAAAATGTTTGAAAGCCGCCTGTTTTTTGTCGATAAACTTATCGACATGGGGGCACAAATCATTCTTTGCGACCCGCACCGGGCTACAGTTATCGGGTTAAACCGAGAGCATTGTCTGCGCGGCACCAAAATGACTTCGCCCGACATCAGAGCTGGTATTGCCTTGCTAATTGCTGCGCTTTCGGCAAAAGGAAAAAGTACCATTGATAATATTGAGCAGATAGACCGCGGCTATGAGAATATTGAAGCACGGCTTCAACAAATAGGCGCAAAAATTAGCCGCATTTGAAAACCTTGATTGCCGGAAAATGTTATGGTAATGATTTTTGAATAATTATAATGAAACAAACAAACAGATTGAAATATGAAAAAGTTTTTCATTTTTTTGGCTGTAATTCTTGTGGGAACAAGTGTTTCTTACGGCCAGCAACTTGGAGTTAATGTCGGGAACAAAGCACCCGAGTTGATCGGAGCTTCAGCCGACGGCAAAACATTTAAACTTTCTGATACAAAAGGGAAAGTTGTTTTACTCGATTTTTGGGCCGGTTGGTGTGGTCCGTGCCGTCGCGAAAATCCGATTGTGGTTCAGGCTTATAAAAAGTACAAAGACAAGGAGTTTGCCAACGGAAAAGGATTTACGGTTTTCAGCGTTTCACTCGACCGTACCGAAGACCAATGGGTAAAAGCAATTGCTGCCGATAAGCTCGAATGGCCTTACCACATCAGCGATTTGAAAGGCTGGTATTCAAAACATGCAGCTGTTTACGGGGTGAGAAGCATCCCTGCCAATTTACTGATTGACGGCGACGGAGTTATTATCGCCAAACAGTTGCGCGGTCCTGCACTGGATGCAACTCTGGAAAAGCTGGCAAAATAGTCTGGCAGAACATAGTTGGAAAGAAATCGAATTGACACAAATTGACATCCAAAAAGTAAATTGGGTGTCAATTTGTCTTTTATACAGGCATGGCAGATTTTTTGATTAGAACTGTTGCAAATTAAAAGGAAGAATTATGTCGGAAAATAAAGTAAATCAGAATAGCGAAAATCAGGAAAAGGCTGAAATGAAAGAAACCGCTGAAAATCAGAACCCAAACGGCAACGGAGAAGAGCTTCACGAAGAACAGGAAAAAGAAAAGGCGCCTTCTGAAGAGAAAACAGATAAGAAGAAGTCAAAGAAGGAAAAGAAGGAAACCAAAATTGATGAATTGGAAGAAAAGCTGAAAGAACTGTCAGACAAGCACCTGAGACTGCAGGCTGAGTTTGATAATTTCAGAAAACGGACAATTAAAGAAAAGGCCGATTTAATTAAATCTGGCGGTGAAACGGTGCTTACCGGTATTTTGCCGGTTATCGATGATTTTGAACGGGCTATTCAGGCGTTGAAAGAGGTTGCGGAAGATGATCCTGGGAAAAAGGGTACCTTGCTCATTTACAGCAAATTCAGAGAGTTTTTAAAGCAGAATAACGTAAAGGAAATTGAAGCATTGCACGTAGATTTTGATGTGGATCATCACGAAGCGTTGACCAAAATTCCCGCTCCGGAAGAGAAGCTCAAAGGCAAAGTTGTGGATGTAATTCAAAAGGGATATATGCTGAATGATAAAGTAATCCGCTATGCCAAGGTAGTGGTAGGAGAATAAAATTCAAAGATAAACATGGCAAAAAGAGATTATTACGAAGTACTGGGCGTGAGCAAAGAAGCTTCGGCAGAAGAGATTAAAAAAGCATACCGGAAAAAAGCGCTTCAATATCATCCTGATAAAAATCCGGGAGATAAGGAAGCTGAAGAAAAATTTAAGGAAGCTGCCGAGGCATATGAAGTCTTGCGTGACCCCACGAAGAAACAACGTTACGATCAGTTTGGCCATGCTGGAATGGGCGGTGCTGCCGGTGGTGGCGGATTTAGCGGATTTTCAGACATTGAAGATATTTTCTCGGCATTTGGCGATATTTTCGGTGGCCATTTTGGTGGATTTGGCGGGTTTGGTGGCGGTCGGTCATACGGCAGTGGCGGAGGTGGCCGGCGCGTTGCCCGTGGCTCCGATTTGCGCGTTAAGGTGAAACTTGCCCTGAATGAAGTAGCCAACGGAACCGAGAAAAAAATTAAAGTAAAAAAATATGTGCAGTGCCAGCACTGCAACGGTACGGGTGCAAAAAATGCATCGGCTTATTCGAATTGTTCAACATGCCACGGATCGGGCCGTGTCACCCGTGTTGCGAATACTTTGCTCGGACAAATGCAAACCACATCAGCATGTCCGACCTGTCAGGGAGATGGAAAAATTATTACTGATAAATGTAACCACTGTGCCGGCGAAGGTGTCATTCGCGACGAGGAAGTAATTCCAATCAAAATTCCGGCAGGAGTAGGCGAGGGGATGCAGATGACAGTTACCGGCAAAGGAAACGCCGCTCGCCGCGGTGGAATCAACGGCGACTTGCTGGTTGTTATAACCGAAGAGGACCATCCTGAATTGGTGCGCGACGGAAACAATCTGATTTACAACTTGTTCTTGTCGTTTCCTGAAATTACCTTAGGTACAACCGCCGAAATTCCGACCGTTGAAAACAAAGTAAAAGTAAAAATTGAACCGGGCACTCAACCGGAAAAAATCCTGCGTCTTCGCGGTAAAGGTCTGCCCGATGTTAATGGCTACGGACGTGGCGATTTGCTGGTTCGTATTCACGTCTGGATTCCAAAAAAACTGAATGCCGACGAAAAGAAAATGCTGGAAAAACTACTCGAATCACCTGGCTTCCAGGATGGACCAACTTCAGCTGAAAAATCTTTCTTCGAGAAAATGAAAGACATGTTTTAATCTGAATTTTTATTGTAGTGGACGACGTTGCAAAATTATACAGCTTTCTCGAAAAGGAGTTGCTGGAAGAGATCCGGGAAAAAGGAGTACGCAGAATTTTCACCCCAAACGAACCGCTTTTGCGCGAAGGTCAGTTTATCTCGAGTTTCCCTTTGGTTTTGCGGGGAATGATTCGGATTACACGCACCAACGAAGAAGGCAATGAGTTGCTTCTTTACTATTTAAAAGAAAATGAAGTTTGTGCCATGTCGTTAACCTGTTGTATGGCGCATCTGAAAAGCAACATTATGGCCGTTGCCGAGATGGAAACTGAAGCACTGATGTTTCCGGTGGCATTGCTCGACAAATGGATGTGTGAATACCCTTCGTGGAGACAGTTTGTAATGCAAACTTTTCAGTCGCGGTTTCGTGAGTTAATTGAAACTATTGATTCCATAGCCTTTTTGAAACTCGACGAAAGGTTGGTAAAATATTTCGTTGACCGCTATCAGAAATCAGGAAATCCTACATTCAGTGGCACACATCAGGAACTCGCTCTTCAGTTGAACACCTCCCGCGAAGTGGTTTCGAGGTTACTGAAAAAGCTTGAAAACGATGGAAAAATCGAATTGTCACGAAATTTTATCGATTTTTCCGGTCTTGTGTGACTTTTATTACAGTACAGACCTCATTTTTCATTTTTCTTTGTACCGAACAATAAAGTTAAAGAGTTCATAACTATTGCTTCATAATTTTTTGGGTTATAAAATCGGTTAGTAGTTGAAGGTTGTTAAGCCGGGTTCATTGGAATCCGGCTTTTTTTATGTCTTTTTTCGTAAATTAGATCCCGCGAAAAATGCTGTTGTATTTCTCTTAAACGAAACGATGAAAGATGGACTTTAACCTGAAAGAACTTGAGAAACAGTTTCATAAAGATGGATACCGACTGGGAATGTCAGTTGTTGAGACAGATTTTTCAAAAGATGCGTTGTTTGACGCAGTTAAAAAGTTGCATCAAACAGTAGATGTATTAATCGACACCCTTCTTGGATTTGCAGAACGGCAGAATCAGAAACCTGTATGCAAAAAAGGATGTTCGTGGTGTTGCCATCAACCGGTTTTTGCCCTGGAATATGAGCTGGACTATTTGAACAATTTTATTTCAGTGAATTTTGATGCAGATACCAAAAAACGTATTGCATTAAATGCGTTGGCCAAAAGAAAACAACTGGAGAATTTAGATCACGTATCATTACTCAATTCCAAATTTCCGTGTCCTCTCCTGGAGAACGGAGCTTGTATGGCCTACTCTGCGCGGCCGGTGGCATGCCGGATTTATCTTTCCATAAACCTGAAATCGTGTGTTGACTTTTATGAAAATCCGGAAGAGGAAAGCTCTGTTCCTGCATTGCTTGAGGTGCCTATGCGGTTGGGACGCATGCTGAACGAAGGATTTAACGCCGCTTTAAAGGCAAACGGAATAAAAGCAGAAGAGTTTAGAATTGAAGATAAGCTGGTTGATTAAATTACTTCCGGAAAAATTCCCGCTGCCTTAAATTTTTCTTCCAGAATTTCCGGTGAAACAGGTCTTCCGTTGCGGGTGAGAACTGCAGTTATCCGGGCATCTACCATTAGTTTTTCATCTGCTTTTCGAATGATCTGTTGCTTAAAAATTATGCGTAAATTTCCGTGTTTGGCCATTTTTAACCGAACCAGAAAAATATCGCCGGGCTTTAACGGCAGCTTGTAGTTTAATTCTGCACGAATGACCACTGCATCAATGCCGTTTTTGTGCATTTCTGCAAAACTTAACCCCACATGATTGAGAAACTTGTGCCGGGCATGTTCCAGGTAGTTCTGATAAACTGAGTTGTTTACAATACCCTGGATATCACATTCGTAATCACGTACTTCCAGTTCGGTTTCAAAATGGAAATCCTGCATGTTTTATCGTTTTTCAGTTTTTGGATACCGGTTGAAAATTTTTACCATAAAGCGGTGAAAACTGTGTGGTCCTTTTACCGGCTCAGCAAACATGTAGATGCATTTTTTATAAATTAACGGTATGCCAGCATCTTCTATAACCTGAATAGTTTCCGGTGTATCGGCCATAAGTTGAATCCAGACCATTTCCATTCCCTTTTCCACAGCTTGTTTTGCAACATCCTGCGATTCTGATTTTGGTGTGGCCATCAGCAGATGTTTTACATTACCCGGCAGGTCGGCAACCGATTTGTAACACTTCAGGCCTTGAATCTCATCGGCGTTTGGATTCACCGGATAAATTTCAAAGCCTTTTTCTTTTAAATCTTTGACAAGCATTCCGCCAAATTTTTTCGGATTGCGGGAAGCTCCGGCAACAGCAATTTTTCCGGGTTCCAGAAATTGCCGGATTTGATTTAAGGAAACTTTGGTTTTCGTTGTCATGGCTGTTGATTTTTATTGATTTTGAAATTTGTTTTTACTTCACTGAAAAGTCAAGCAGTTTTTTATCTTCCAGATAACCTTCGAGCCGGTCGCCAATTTTTACTGGACCCACGCCGGCAGGAGTTCCGGTATAAATCAGGTCGCCAATTTTCAGCGTAATGTACTTTGAAATGTGCGAAATAATGTCGTCGAATCCGAAGATCATCAACCCTGAGTTTCCACTCTGAATTGTATTTCCATTGATGTCCAGCTTAAATTTTATATCGCGAAGGTTGGTAAAACCGGTCACCGGAAAAAAGGTGTTGCTGATAACAGCAGCGCGATCAAAAGCTTTGGCTTTTTCCCAGGGGAGTCCTTTCTTTTTCAGTTCGTTCTGCACATCACGTGCAGTGAAATCCACGCCCAGGCCAATTTCATTGAAATAGCGGTGAGCAAACTTCTTTTCAATATTTTTTCCCAGCCGGCAAACGCGCAAAACCAGTTCAATTTCGTGATGCACTTCTTTGGTCCAGTCGGGAATATAAAACGGTTCGTTGTTTCGCAGCAGTGCCGAATCGGGTTTCATAAAAAATACCGGTTCTTCAGGAATTTCATTGTTCAGTTCCTGTGCGTGGGCTACGTAGTTTCTTCCAATACAAATAATCTTCATCTGTCCCAAACTTTAAACTGAATTTATTTCTCCATCATGCGCAATTTGATTTGCGTGAGCACCTTTTTTGTGTAGAGCGGAAATTCACTGTTCATTATCCATCCATAGTAGCCTGGTTGTTCCTGCAAAACTTTTTCCACCGGAACACCTTTGTTTTTCCCAAAGTTGAAAACTTCCACCCCTTTGTCGTTGTAAACAATTCGTCCCACAAAATCCACATTGCGGTCGTAGGCTGAGAATTCACTCAGTTTTTCCAAGTCGTTTACTATGGGTGTTGAGGTTTTTCCATGGTTGTCTTCATATTCAACACCTTGATAGGTGTCTAACTGAGCCTGTAAAACCTCGTAGGTGGCCCGGGTGTCGGCCAGGGCGCTGTGTGCATCGGTTAACGGTTTTTTGCAGTAAAACAGGTAAGCAGCTGCCAGTGTGCGCTTTTCCATTTTGTGAAATATGGCCTGCACATCAATAAATTTTCGCTTTTTCAGGTCAATGTCAACGTCAGCCCGCAGAAATTCTTCTGCCAGTAACGGGATATCGAACCGGTTAGAGTTGAATCCACCGAGATCGCATCCTTCAATGAATTTGGCCAGCTTTTTTGCCACTTCTTTAAACGTGGGTTCATTGGCCACATCGTCGTTTGTAATGCCATGCACCCGTGTGGCTTCGGCTGAAATGGGCATTTCAGGATTTAAACGATGGAGCAGCTCCTCTTCAGAGCCGTCCAGATGTATTTTTAAAAGGGCAATTTCCACAATTCGGTCTTTTGCAACATCAATTCCTGTGGTTTCGAGGTCGAGGAATACGACCGGGTTCTTTAAATTTAACTGCATCTGTTTTATTTTAAAAAGAAGGTGTCCGAAAATCAGCTCCGAATAATCGGGGTAAACTGCCTTTTGGGACACCTGACCTGTTTCTGTATCATTTTTAATTCACAGAACAGAGTATTAATAATTAAGTCAATGTTATGCGTTTATCATCATCGGCATCAACAGCATTAGCACGTCTTCAGCATCTTCCTCTGTTTCTGCCGGCAACAGCAGTCCGGCACGCGACGGATCGCTCATTTCCATTTTTACATCACTGGCCGAAATGTTCGAGAGAATTTCCAGCAGGAATGTAGATTTGAAGCCAATTTCAATTTCTTCGCCATCGTATTCGCAGCTCAGGCGTTCAACGGCCGAAATCGAAAAATCGATGTCCTGCGCCGAAACCACAAGCTGATTCTCATTAATGTTCAGCTTTATAAGATTACTGGCCTGATTGGAGAAAACTGAAACCCTTTTCACCGTGTTGTAGAATGCAAGCCTGTCGATAACCATTTTGTTCGGGTTATTTTTTGGAATAACCGAATTATAGCTCGGATAATTTCCTTCAACAAGGCGGCAAATCAGTTTATAGTTGGAAAGTGTAAACTGTGCATTTTTGTTGTCGAATTCAAGTTTTACATCAAACTCCTCTTTGGGTAACAGGTTGCGCAGCAGGCTCGCCGGTTTTTTGGGAAGAATAAATGATGATTCGAATTCGGAGGCAGCATCAGACCTGCGGTAACGCACCAGTTTGTGGGCATCTGAAGCTACAAATCCCATGTGTTCGGGCGACAGCTCGATAAAAATACCGTTCATAACCGGCCGCAATTCGTCGTCGGCAGTGGCAAACAGGGTTTTTTCAATGCCTTTCAGCAACACTTTGGGGGCAACGGTAATTGCGGTGGCATCATCTTCTCCAATTTCCGGAATTTCAGGGAAATCTTCGCCACTTTGTCCCACGATACTGTATTTTCCGTTGTCGGAAAATATTTCCACTCCGTATGTATCTGTATTAATCTGAAAAGTCAGCGGTTGCTCCGGGAATTCTTTCAGGGTATCTATCAGTAACCGTGCAGGAACTGCAATCACGCCTTCACCTTCGGTGTTGTCCAGTTCCATGTGGGTTATTAATGTCGATTCCAGATCGGAAGCCGTTATGGTCAGGTCTGTTTCGCTTAACTGAAACAGAAAATTGTCCAGAATTGGCATGGTGCTTTTACTGCTGATTACCTTGCTGGTAGCTGACAGGTGACTCAGTAAATCGGTACTTGAAACAACAAACTTCATAGTCAATATTTTATTTTGTTTTTTTCGTTTTAACAGTTATTTTTCTGCATATCAGATTTAAACTGCTGTAGTTTGATTCAGCCATTAGATATAAAGGAAAAATCAGGTAACGAATATACA
>CAZCPH010000039.1:0-13884 GCA_964500105.1 uncultured Mariniphaga sp.
TGGTGGAAAAAAGCACTTTTACGCTCGAAAAATCTTCGTAAGAATCAGAAACTATCCCCATTTTCACCGGAATTTCTGCAACTGCTTCTTCCCTGTCTTTCAGAGGCTCAAACTCAAATTGAACCGAGCTCCATCCCAAACTGGCAAGTATCTCCAAAGCCACATCGCCCGGATTATGAATGGCTTCACCTTTTCGTGCTGCCGGAGCCATCAGGCTGTTTTCTTCGCCATACGAATAGCCTTTCAGGTGATAAATGCTTGAGCCTTCACTCCAAACCGTTGGTGCAAAAATCCAGTCAATGGTATTAACCTGATTTGAAGCGGTGGTCTGGCAAAACTTCAGGTTATTGGAGACAAGCTGAATCTGCAGCTCAGCCGAGGGACTTCCAAATAAGTTTTTATCGGTAATTTTTTGATTCTGGTGATTGAAAATATAGTAATCGTAGATGCTCGGAAGATTGTTGTTGTTGTTAAAAAAACCTCTTCCCCCGTCAACTTTTAAAAAACCGGAAAATCCCAAACCATGCGCAATTTCATGCAGCACTGAACTTACAAAATCATATTTGGAAGAAGGTGTATTTCCATCGGTGCCAAAATACCAGCTTGCATTGCTGTTAAACTGGCAAATAATATCAGAATTTCCTGAATTGAGGTTTTTCCCGCTGATTTTTTCGGCTAAGGCAACCGGGAAATAGGTATTGCTGTAAGGAGTTCCGCTAAAATTATTGAAAAAAACAGACGGACGTCCCTGTGCAAGAACATTACTGCTGAGACTTTGCCAGTGGGCATCAATATTTATGGGAACAGCTGACACAAGCAACGATTCCCAGATGGAAACAGCATATTGGAAAGCCTTTTTGGCCTCTTCGGGAAAATTATGATAGATTACATTGATTTGAGATTGAGGTGCTTTTGCCGATTTCAGTTGGTTAAACTTTTCCGGCGGAGCAACAAATGTTCTGTTCACCTCATCAAGTGCAATGTTTATCAAACTCTCACCTTGGGCAGTTGAACTCCTGGAAAGTTCCTGCGCCTTAACATTGCCGACCACGGCAATGAAAAGGACTAAACGAAGCGTCCACTTCATTGTATTTTAGAAATTAAGGTTTGTAAATCAGTAGCTAAAGTACAAATTGCTGAAAATGGGATGCATTATACGTTGCTGAAATACCCGGGTAAAAATTACTGAAACTGCATCAGGTTTTTACTGATAGCAAATCAGCTTAAGTTGCTGATTGCGAGCAAAGACAGATTTTAATTGCTTTTTATTCTTTTTTTATTCCGATAAATTCAAAGAGTCACAAAAAAAAATAATATTTTTGTATTAGTTGAAGTTATTAATAATCAAGAGGTTTTAACAACGTATTACCAAAACATAAAATCAATCTGGAGGACACTAGATGAAAAAAATCCTTGCAATAGACGATAATGAAATAAATTTAGTACTGTTAAATCAAATCATTAAGTTGTATTATACTGATTTCATTTATTTGCAGGCAACATCCGGGAAAGAAGGCATTGAACTGGCAATTAAAGAAAGACCCGAAATTATTTTGCTTGACATTTTGATGCCCGAGATGGACGGGTATGAGGTTTGCGGACATTTAAAAAACAACCAGGCCACCCGGCACATTCCCATACTGATGATTTCGGCATTGGGCCAGAACCCCATAGAACGCACCAAGGGATTGAATGCAGGAGCAGATGCATTCATTTCAAAACCATTTAGCCAGGATGAATTGCGCGCACAGATTGATGTGGTTTTACGAATTAAAAAAGCAGAAGATTTACTGCGTAAGCGAAACGAAAGCCTGGAGGTGCTGATAAAGGATCAAACCACAAAGCACCTTCAAAGCGAAGAACGTTACCTGCAAATTTCGGAACATGCACTGGAATTTTACTGGGAAGTTGATTCCAGCGGAATTTTCACCTATGTTAGTCCGGTTATTGAAAAAATTCTTGCCGAAAAACCCGATGATATTATTGGTGAAACAAACTTCGTAACACTGTTTCAGCTGGAATCTGACAAGGAAAAAAAATCTTTAATTGAAGAAAGTTTCCTGGAACAATCGAGTTTTAAAGATTATGAAATTGAATTAAACGTAAAAAACAAGGGAAAAATCTGGTTGTCGGTCAGTGGATTTTCAATTTTTGACAAGCAAAATGAGTTTTACGGTGTTCGCGGAGTTTGTTACGATATTACCAAACGAAAGGAAGCTGAGATTGCTTTGAAAAAAAGTCTGACACAAATAAGAAATTACCAGAAAAAACTAAAAAACCTGAACACCGAACTCACACTTGTTGAAGAAAAAGAACGCAGAAGAATTGCAGAGAACCTGCACGACAGTCTTGGGCAAACGCTTTCGCTGGCTTTTATTAAACTTTCATCGATTGTTAACGAAGAATTTCCGCCAAGAGTGGAAAAAACAATCTCCGAAATTTCAGATTTGCTCAACACTGCCATCTCCGAATCGCGCACGTTAACCTACGACCTCAGTCCACCTATACTTTATGAATTGGGACTTATTCCGGCATTTAAATGGAAACTTGCGGAAATTGAAGAAAAATATGGTTTAAAAACGTCGTTGATTGGCGAAAACCTGAAAATCGACATCAAAAAAGAATTCAATATTTTCCTTTATCGCATTGTGTCTGAATTGCTGAATAACTCAATTAAACATTCAAAAGCAGATTTAGTGGAGATGGAAGTGAAAAAAGAGAAAAAATATTACTATATTACAGTACGTGATAATGGCATTGGTTTTAAAAAACAGTTGAACAAAAAAGCCACTTTAAACGGGGGTTTTGGCCTTTTAAGCATAACTGAACGCCTGGATAGCATCAAAGGACGGTTAGAAATAAAGTCTTCAATTGGAAAAGGAACCAAAGCAACAGTAATAATTCCAACAACCGAAGGTTAAAGAATATGGCAACAACGGTACTCATTGCAGACGACCACCAACTATTCAGAGAAGGATTGGTAAACCTGATTTCATCGGCTCCTGACGTAGAAGTGGTTGGGGAAGCCAAAGATGGCAGAGAAGCCACAGAAAAAGCAAAAAAAATTAAGCCCGATGTGGTTCTTATCGACATCGGAATGCCCGAGATGAACGGCATTGAAGCTACCCGCATCATCAAAAAAGATAATCCAAAAATAAAGGTTATTGCGGTTTCAATGCATTCCGACAGGCAGTTTGTGAAAGGCGCACTTGAGGCGGGTGCAGACGGTTATCTCCTGAAAAACTGCACCTACCGGCAACTTATCGATGCAATCCAGTCGGTTATTTCAGGAAAAAAATACCTCAGCGACGACATCACCGAAATGGTAATTCAGGGCTACCTCGACCCGGAAGATACCTCACCGGAAGGCCAGGTTGATCTTTCAGAAAGGGAAATGGAAGTACTTAAGCTGTATGCCGAAGGAAAATCAACCCGCGAAATTTCTGAAAAATTATTCATCAGCGTTAAAACTGTTGGCACACATAAACAGCACATTTTTGAAAAACTCGGGCTGAAAAGCAATGCCGACATGGTAAAATTTGCCATTAAAGAAGGATTGATTCAACTGCAGTAAACCAGTCATTTACAAAGAATTGTCGCAGGCAACTCCCAAAATCCCCAGGTAAAGCAGCTTTGCTGCATCTTCCATAATTTCAGGCGTTAGAACACCTGTTTTATCGGCCGGGTGATGATAATATACCGGATGAACCGAATTGCGTGTCCATAGTGAAAATGTTTTGATTCCGGCGTTTTCAAACAACGATGCATCTGATCGCGGACGGCCATAGTTTATTCGTTGTTCCGATGCCGCCAGTTCACGATGCAGATATTGTTGGTTAACTTTCTCAAAATGAGAAAACAATTCAGGAAAACTTTTCCCGTTGGAAACAAAAAACCCGGTTCCATTCCCCACCATGTCCAGGTTGATCATCATTGTTGTTTTCTCGATAGGGAACAACGGATTTTCGACGTAAAAAGTACTGCCAATCAATCCACACTCTTCGCCACCAAAAAGAATAAACAAAACAGAACGCCCGGGCTTTACCTCCGATTGCGCCAGCGCTTTTGCCGCACCTAAAATATCGGCAACACCTGAAGCATTATCGAGCGCAGAGGGAAAAACTTCGCCCAGATAACCTTGCCCGTCAAGATGGCCGCCAACAATAATGACTTCTTCCTTCAAAACCGGGTCGGAACCCTCGATAAAACCCACCACGTTGCACGACTGTGCATCGGGGAAATGCTTTGTTTCAGCAGTTATGGTCACTTTTTGTGCCGGATCTAACACAAAAGAAACCGGATTCATTTCACTGAGCGATTTTTTCACTTCAACATAACTTTTTCCGGAATCAGAAAAAAGCCGGTCGGCAACACGTTCATCAATATGTACATAAACAAAATTTTCGAGATAGGCTGTATTCGGATTAGCAATTCTGCCAACATAAAGCAAGCCGGCTGCCCCGTGTTCCAATGCATTGCGAAATTTATACTGATGGTAGGCATAAGGTGTCCATTTTGACAGGACAGAATCATTTTTAGTGTAGGGAGTGCCCGATTCCAGAATTACTATTTTCCCCTTTACATCAACGTTTTTATAATCATCGTAACCCAGTTCAGGGGCTGTAATTCCGTACCCAACATAAACCATTTCTCCGGTAACGGTTCCTGAGGCGGAATTCGAACCCGGAAAATAATCTTCGGGAAATGTATAGATAATTTCGTTGTTATTTAACCTGTAAGAAAAGCTGCCGGCTGAATAAACTTCAGTAAAGGAATTTGGAAAATATTGAAAATAGCTGCCGTTACTGGCAGGTAAAACTCCCCATTCGTCAAACTTTCCGGCACACCATTTTGCTGCTTCCAGGTATTCGGGAGACCCCGACAACCGGCCTTTGTATTTGTCAGAACTCAACTCTTCAGCCATTTCAAGTATTTCGTGACTTGAAATGGAGTGAAATCCTTTCAGCAATTTATCAGAATGAACTTCCTGCGAAAAAGCTGTAAAATAAATTGCAATAAACAGAAGCAGCGAAACGGTATTTTTAAAACTCATCTTTTCCAATTTTTACCCTTCAAAAGTAAAAATTTAATCGAACTTCAACGAAAAAAGCCCCGGGACAACTCCCGGAGCTTTCAACCTTTTCGGCGTTGGTTCAATCCAACCAAACAGATCATTAATTCCGAACCAAAAAGGATTGTTTTCAGGAAATTAAAGCAGGCTCAAAATTTCGATGTCCAGATCAACACTTGATTGGGCTGAAACTGAAATATTGTTTAGGAGCAAACCGCTAATGGTGCTGTTTGCATTCAATAATCCGTTAAAAGTAAACTGATTGTCGCCGGTTTTCGAGTAAGATGCGAGGTGAACCTCGTAGTCACCTTCCTCCAGGAAAGAAAGTTTGTAACTTCCATCGGCTTCAACCTTAGCGCTTGTTACGGCTTTCGAAAACTTTACATTGCTCGAACCGCTGCCGGCACTTTCCGCCGTGGCATTAAAATCACCTTTCCTGTAAATGAACACATAAGCCTGCGCATTGGCAGCTGTAAAGTTTGAAACATCTCCTGTTACTTCGCCACATTCATCTTCGTTAACGACCCTGACAGCGTTTTTCAGTTCAGCCGAGGTAACAAACCTGTATTGATTGTTACCCGAACTTTCCTGATTCCGTACCACTGCCTTGCGCAAATCAAAATCAATTACTACCGAAGTTTCGGCATTCTGTGTAACTTCAAATGCCTTTGATACCGCAACTTCACCAGATGTGTTGGCTTCGGCAAAAAGGTTGTGCTTTGTATTGTCTTCGGTAAGCACATAACAACCGGGAGCGTTCCCCGAAGCATCGGTTTCCTGATCGAGCACCAGGGTAATCTGGCTGTACGATTTTGCAGCAACCTCTTCGCTTACCAGCAGTTTTGCGTTGCCATTCCGGTAAGCCGAAATTTCAATGGTTTGCTTGTTGAAACCTTCCACCGACTGTCCGTCGATTTTCACATCGGTAACGGTTATAAAAGTTCCCTGAATGTTCAGGTCATCTGAAGGTGCATCGGTTATTTTTACTGTAAGTGTTCCTTTTTCAGCCGAATCTGTGTCGTCATCTTTTGTACATTGAACAAATAAAACTGCTGAAACCAGGGTAATCACTGCAATAAAAAAACTTTTCCTTTTCATAAATCTTCAATTTTAAAATACAGTTTGTACTAAAAAACTGTTTATTTTACTTCAATAACTGCGTATTTTGTCAGTTTCCAGAACTCGTTGGGGTCTTCAATCTCCAGGTAAGCAATCAGGTCATCCTGGTAAACAAACCGGTACGAGCTGTCGGAATGTTCTGAAATTACTTCAGCTTTTTTGGTGTATAGCGGAATAGTTTGCGTACTTCTGATGTCGAGTTCGGTAAAATAATTCTCATTCAAATTGTTGTTAAGCGCTTTGTTTTTACCAAGAATTCCCAGAATTCCGCCTTCGCGTGTAATCACACCGTTTTCCTTCAATTCCTTGAACGTACCAAATGTCCAGTAAGCCTTGTGCAGTTGCTCATCCATCTGCTGAAGTTTCTCCGACTTTTCAACAATAGAGTCGTTCATAACGCTTATGGAATCGTACATTACCAGCATTTCGCTCTCCATTTCGGTAACTTTCATGTCAAGTTCGGCAAGTTGAAAGTCTTTTTGCTCCAGCTCGCGTTGCAGGTGCACAACAACTTCGTTCTGCTCCTTCAAATCGCTGGAGAGCTTTGCAATCCGGTTTCTGAACGATGACAGCTCCACATTTGACGAAGCCAGTTTTTCATTCAGCTCTTCAATTTTCTTCTCGCTTTCTTCCAGCATGGTGTTCATCAGCGCAATGTCTTCAATAATCCGTTCCTTTTGATCCGGACTACCTTCGAGCTGCTCGAGCTCCAGTTGTCCGCGTTTGTTTTTAATGAACGTGATGTTCTCTTCAATTTCACTGATGGTTCCATCCAACTCGTTAATAACAGAATCTCTGGTCTCAATTAGTGAGTTCAGATTGTTTTTCTCAACATATAACTCGCTGATTTTTGCATCCTTGTTGAGAATGATAATGAATCCGGTAATTGCTACCAACAGGACAACTGCTCCTGTTACAATATTTCGGAGCAATGATTTTTCCCATTTTTTCGAATTGTGTTCTTCATCAAAACCTTTTTTCATGGCTTTTCCTCCTTAATTAGTTTAAAATTGTACCGGCTTATGGAATCCTTATTTCATTTCTTGTTCCGATGCCGGAATGCCATGCTTTAAACCAATTGAAATGCCACAAAAAACCAAGGAGATAAAAGATTGATAATCAAACACATATATTGATATTAAAATTTAGAGATATCAATCTCTTTGATAAAACTTTATCAATTTGATAATCAAAAAAGGGGATTATATCAGAAAGAGTTTCGCTTAATCGGAATCTTTGGTTTTTTTCATCATCCTGTAAACAGTTGCCACGCCAATTCCAAGTTTTTCTGCAACCAAAGAAGTGTTGTTGTTGTACTTTTCGAGGTATTTTTTCAAAATTCTGAGATTGTATTCTTTCAGCGTCATTTCCTGTGCGGTAATGTCGGGCATAAGCGCTTCGTTTTCCAAAACGATCTGTTCGGCGGTAATTTCGTCGTTATCGGCCAGAGTTATGGCCAGCTCCATCACCGATTTCAACTCTCTGATGTTTCCCGGAAAACTGTAGGAAAGCAGCTTGTCTGCTGCCGATTTGGCAAGGGTTTTTCCCGGAAGATCGTTTTCCCGGCAAAACTCATTCACAAAATGTTTTGCCAGCAATATTACATCGTTGCCACGGCTTCTTAATGGCGGAAGTTCGATATGCAAGCCATAAAGGCGATAATAGAGGTCTTGCCTGAATGCTTTTTTCAATACCAGTTCCTGCAGGTTCTGATGTGTTGCCACAATAATACGGCAATCGGTTTTCACCGGTTTATTGCTGCCAATGCGTACAATCTCTTTTTCCTGAAGAGCTCTCAGCAACTTTGCCTGAAGGGCGATGTCCAGTTCGGCAATTTCGTCTAAAAAAAGTGTGCCGCCATTTGCTTCTTCGAACCTGCCGATACGCCGGTAGTTGGCACCGGTAAAAGCACCTTTTTCAAAGCCAAACAACTCGCTTTCTATTAAATCGTGCGGAATTGCAGCCACATTCACCGCAACAAACGGTTTGTCGGAACGCGACGAATTGTAGTGTATAGCCTTGGCTACCAATTCTTTGCCCGTTCCGGTTTCTCCGGTTACCGTAACAGTAATGCCGGTGCGCGTGGCTTTTTCAATTAACTGATATATTTCGTGAGTTGCAGAACTGTTCCCGATAATGGTGTTCTGGTAGCTGTACTTTTTCTTTACCTCACTGCGCAATGAGATTACCTCCCGCTTCAGCCGTTCACCTTTCCTGATGTTCTGAACCGTGTTGAGAAGCCGTTCGCGAATGTCGTTCGATTTTACTATATAGTCGTATGCTCCGTATTTGAGCAGTTCAACCACAACTTCGATTTCGCTTTGTTCTGATATCAGAATAACCTGGATATCTTCGTTTTCGGCTTTGATTTTTTTCAGCATTTCCAGCCCTTTTATGTCAGGAAGCCGGTAATCAAGCGTTATCAGGTCGGGAGCTTTATTCAGGTTTTCCAGGCAATCTTTTCCCGTGGTAAATGATTCGATATCATAATCCGGATTAAGGGAAAGGTTATGCACAAGCAACCTGTTGTACCACTCATCGTCTTCTACCACAAATATTTTAAAAGGTTTTGCGTCCATATTTCCGAAAAAATTAAGCCCGTTTTATTTTAATTTTTTTTCGAAGTTGAAGATAGTTATTTTTTTCTGGCGTAAAGAAAGGGAAATTCAATTTTGTTCGGCTTCCCACCGGTTTAAAAACCACTTTAAGTAATCGATTGCCTCGCTCGCTTCCTTTTTAACGTCAGAAAACAGTTCAGTAATTCGATTTGCATCTAATTGATTTTCAGGAGCATTTTCCAGCAATTTAAGTTTCCTGTACAGCTCGTCAGCTTTCAAATGTTTGCTTGGTGCGGCCATTTTGTGCGCAGTTTCCGAAATGGTTTCCATGTCGTTTTCGGCAACGGCCTTTTCAAGTGTTTTCAGGCCATTCTCCGAAGTTTTAAAATAGAGCAGAATCATTTCTTTAAAAAAACCCGGATCTGCAGCAGCAATTTTTTCGAGGTCTCCGGGTTTAATCTTCGTTTCAGAAGTGCTGTTTTCTGCAGAAGACTCAGGGTTCCAAAACTGCGAAACAACATCAAACATCTCCTTTTCAGAAAAAGGCTTAACTAAAAATCCGGCCATCCCTGCTTTTTTACTGGTTTCCTGATCGGCAGCCCGATCCGAAGCGGTGACGGCAATTATGCAGGCGTCGGGTTTTGCTTTCAAAATCTCACGCGAAGCTTCCGGTCCGTTTTTTTTCGGCATGCGCATATCCATGAAAATCAAATCGAAAGAATCTGAAAGTGCCAGCGAAACAGCTTCCTCCCCGTTTTTTGCTTCCCGGTAAGCAACGCCCCATTTGTTTAAAATATTTATCAGAACAAACCGGTTAAAATCTTCGTCGTCGGCAATTAAAATTTTCTTCTTTCTAAATTGCTCCGGTATCTCAGGGGCAAAAAATGGGGTAGCAATAATCTGGGATTTGTCACCCGGCAAATACGGAATGGTAACCGACATGGTTGTTCCGGCGCCGGGTTCACTTTCAACCGTAATGTTTCCGTTCTGCATTTCCACCAGTTTTTTAACAATGGCAAGTCCCAGGCCGGTACCGCTGTACTTTTTACCCGAAAAATTCTCTGTTTGCACAAACTCATCAAAAATAACCGCCTGGTTTTCTTTGGAAATTCCAATTCCGGTATCAGAAACTTTAAAGTGAAGCAAGACTTTCTGACTGCTTTCCGTTTCTGTATTCACAACAAGTTCAACTTTGCCGTTTTCGGTAAATTTTACCGCATTTCCAACCAGATTTATCAAAATTTGTTTCAGCCGCAAAGGATCACCCACAAATGCATCCGGGAAATCTGTTTCGGGGCTGAAAAGCAGTTTTATTCCTTTGCTTTTTGCTTCCGGTTCATGAATTTTTACCACTTCGTCGAAAACAAGAGCCGGCGAAAAGTGAATTGAATCGAGTTTTAATTTCTTCGCCTGTATTTTCGAGAAATCGAGCGTGTCGTTTATAATTGATCTCAGGTGGCTTGCAGAGTGCGCCAAAACTGACAGTTGCTGTTTAAACGGTTCGCCTGCAATTTGCATTTGCATTTGTTCGGCCATGCTGTAAATTGCGTTTACCGGAGTTCGCAATTCATGACTAACGTTGGCTGCAAACTGTTCCTTTGCCCTTGCCAGATTTTCGGCCTCTTGCTTGGCTTTTCTCAGGGCACGTTGGTAGGCATTTGTTTTTCGCTGGTAATTAAACAGCAGAAAAATTACAGCCAAAAGCAAAACCACAGCAGCGGCAGAAAACATGCCGAGCCGTTTGTATGTTATTTGCGCCAGCCGGTGTGCTTCTTCTATTTTTGAAATGCGCTTGCCCGATTCGTATCGTTCCCCCCACTGCACCAGCTGATTCAGTTGTTTCCCGATTTCTCCGTTTCGTTCTATTAGCTGCGACTCGAGAATATTAATCTGAGAATCTTTCTCTCTAATTGTCGACTCAATATTCTGAATTTCGTCTTTCAGCTGGCTTCTTTCCAGGTTTTTTTCAACAAGCAGGGTGTCAACCGTCACTTTTTGTTTTCCGAAAATTCCCCTTAAAAACCCCTTTTCCCTGGTTTCGGTAATAATGGTGTCAACCTGTGGCACTTCAAGTTTCGAATAAATTTCACTGAATACGGGTTCATTGCTCAGCGATGTTTGGTGCAAATCGAGGATTCCCTGCCAGATATCGAGTTTTTCGAGCGCCAGATTATGAAAAGAATCAACCATACTTGCATACTCTTCAGAATAACTATTCTGCAGGTTTGCAAGCTTATTTTTCACCACCCGGCTGGTTTGACTAAAGGGTTCAAGGTTCTGCTCTTCGTTGGTTAACACATACAACCGTACAGAGTTTTCGATGGTTGCCAGATCGGAAGCAATATCTTTGATAACAAAAAGCTGGTAATCGGGGGTTGCTTCCTGCTGAACAGAAAACACAATGTCGGACAAACTTTTGTAGGCCAGGTAACCGGTGGCAATTACTGAACCGGCAATGATTATGGCCAAAAAAGTGACCTGAATTTCAATTCTCAATTTTGCCATTCAAACGGTAATTTTCAGTTTTTTGATAATCAATACTGTTGAACTGACTATCAAAACGAAAATTAATCTTTTTTGTTGAGTTACAACCTGAATAGCTGAAACAAAACTGAAGTTTATTTCTGTCTTGCGATATCGATTCCTATTCTCTGTCCTTTAAAAGTGGCATTTGAGAAAGCTTTTAATGCCTGTTTTTCGTATCGCTGATCAATTTCAAAAAACGAAAAGTTCTTCATCACCTCAATATTGCCAATTTCAACGCTTTTATCGGGAAGATACTGGTTTACCATGTCGATGATTTTTCGTTTGTTGATACCGTTTTTCTTTCCCAGTGTGAAAAAGAACCTCGAAAACTGGTATCCGCTCCGTTTTCTTCCACCCCGATCGCTTCTTTCATTTCGGCCGCTTCTTTCAAAACTCTCTTTGCGTCCTCTTTTATCACGTCTTCCTCGTTCCTGCGGTTCAAAGTCACGTCCGCTGTGTCTTGATTCATCCACATTAATATCAGGGGCATTTTCGTAATATTTCAAAAAGCGGTTAAACTCTAACGAAACGAATCGTTTTATCAGGTCTTCACGTTCAAGCCACGACAGTTTTTTGTAAATAACCGGCATAAATGGTGCAATTTCGGCTTCGTTCACCTCAATTTTCTCCATTTTATCAATCAGGTTGAACAGCTGTTTTTCGCAGATTTCCTTGCCCGATGGCACAGGTTTTTGAATAAATGTTTTGTTCACCGTTTTTTCAACCTGACGCAGCTTTCCTTTTTCGCGCAGGTGAATCATGGTTACCGAAATGCCTTTCTTCCCGGCTCGACCGGTACGACCACTCCGATGGATGTATATTTCGGGGTCGTCGGGTAAATTGTAGTTGATTACATGTGTAAGGTCGTTCACATCGAGGCCACGGGCTGCAACATCGGTAGCCACCAGCATCTGCAGATGTTTGTTGCGGAAACGCGCCATCACGTGGTCGCGTTGTGCCTGCGAAAGATCGCCGTGAAGTGCATCGGCGTTGTACCCGTCATGCATCAGTTTGTCGGCAACATCTTTGGTTTCTGCCCGTGTGCGGCAAAAAATAATCCCGTAAATGTTCGGATTGATGTCGGCTACCCGTTTCAGCGCAATGTAACGGTCTTTGGCATGAATGAGATAATAATGGTGTTCCACATTTTCGGCGCCGGTATTCTTTTTACCTACTGAAATTTCGTGGGGATTAGTCATGTACCGATTGGCGATGGAAACGATCTCTTTGGGCATGGTTGCCGAAAAAAGCATCGTCTGTTTTTCTTTGGGCGAAGTTTCCAGAATAGCGTCCAGGTCATCTTTAAAACCCATGGAAAGCATCTCGTCAGCTTCGTCGAGAACCAGCCATTTTATTTCATTTACCTTCAGCTTTTTACGCTTAATCAAATCGAGTGTGCGACCCGGTGTGCCCACCACAATCTGAGCTCCGCGGTTCAGCTGGGTAATCTGTTTCTGGATATCTGCTCCGCCATAAACCACGGCGATATTTGTTTTTTGTGTGAATTTTGAAAAATTGGTTAAATCGTTCGCAATTTGCAGCGCCAGCTCCCTGGTCGGACTTAAAATCAGAGCCTGTGTATGATTTTTTGCCGTGTCAATTTGCTGAATGATGGGCAAGCCAAAGGCAGCTGTTTTTCCGGTGCCGGTTTGTGCCAGCGCCACCATGTCGGTGTTGTTTTCAAGTAAAAAAGGAATTGTTTCTTCCTGGATGGGGGTGGGCGTTTCAAAACCCAGCAATTCAACAGCCTGCTGAATTTCAGGGCTGAGGCCCATAGTGTTGAATAATGTCATGTAAATACGTGTAAAAAAATTGTGGGCGCAAAGGTAACCTTTTTTGATGTATTTCAGCTATTTATGAATTTTTCTTTAGCGTATTAACAAATACATAATTCTGATAATGAATTAATCATTTTTAAAACGGCAGAAAAAGTAAATTCAACTGAAATCCGTTACATTTGTTTGATTTTTTATACCAATTCAGATGAATTGCATGAAAAACAGACAACTTAAAAAATTACCGGTTTTATTTATCCGGCTGATGTTTACAGGATTAATCCTCATACTCTGTGCTGCTGGATTAAATGCCCAGAACGACACCATCGTTCCTGTTGATGAAGACCCGGAAAAACTGCTTCGGAAAATCAATATACGGGATCTTGCGGAAGGCGGTTTTAACTTCTGGTACGACGATTTCTCAGGACACTGGGCCGGAGTTGATTTCGGTTTCAATACATTTATAAATACTGATTATTCAGGGTATTCCACCGAATTTATGAACAACGACATTTTCAGGTCCAATTCCACCTACCTGAATCTTGTTCAGCAAAGTATTGGCCTGCAACGAAACAGAAACACCATAGGACTGGTTACCGGATTGGGGTTACAGCTAAAAAGTTACAGGCTTGAAGGGAATACAACTATACAGCGGCTCGAAAACGGCCGGATTGAACCGCAGACGCTTTATTTCGATCAGAATCAGAAATCGAAGTTATCTATTGTTTCGCTGATGGTACCGGTGCTTGCAGAGTTTCAAATTCCGGTTAATCATTACAAAAACCGGCTCTACATTTCGGGCGGAGGGTTTGGCGGAATACGTCTGAGCAGCCAC
>CAZCPH010000040.1:0-13792 GCA_964500105.1 uncultured Mariniphaga sp.
TCCATGAGGCATCCAAAGAAATTCCATAGAATATTTCAGGAGCATCGGTTTTGTCGAGCAGTATTTGGTCGTCGGCAGTAATTTCTCCGTCGCCGCTTACATCTTCAAAAATAACATCGCCCGGTTTAGCGCTCGACCAGCTTGGATAGGAGTCCACATGCGCCTCATCGGCAAAAATTCCGATGGCTTTATAAAGCAGAGTGGCCCCGTAGGAGTGGCCTGTACGCTGCTGCCAGGGAACAGATCGTTCCGGTTCGTCGCTAAATACCACTTCGTTGTGGTTATAGGCAATATTTCCTGAAAGATCGAGACTGAAGTCATTGTTAAATTGTTTGTGGTACCCGGCTTCCACTTCCAAACCCCGGTTATCCACTTCGGCAATGTTTTCGTCGGGAAGCGACAATCCGGTGAATCTCGGTACAGAAGCATCTCTTTGTGCAAGAATATCGGAACGTTTGCTGTAGAAATAGTCAAAATCGAGCGAGAACAGGTTATCAAGTATCTGAGATTCGAAACCTACGTTATAAGTAGTTTGTTTTTCCCAGGTAATAAACGGGTTAGCTACAGTTGACTGCTGAACAACCGTTTCAACAACTTTTCCTGACCCCAACGTTAAACCAGTTCCCAGGCCGTATTTATTCATATACTGGAACGGGTTTCCGGGGTCCATACCCATTTTACCGTAGGTTGCTTTCAGCTTGAAGTAATTGATTGCTCCAAGGTTTTCTTTCCAGAAATCTTCTTCTGAAGCTCTCCAGCCAAGCAATAACCCCGGGAAGTTACCCCAGCGGCTTTCGGGCGGGAATTTCAGCGAACCGTCGCGACGGAAAATGGCTTCCAGCAGGTATTTGCCCTGATAGCTGTAGTTGAAACGGCCAATCCATGACTTACGGGCATAAATCCACATACTTCCCCAGTTGTCTTTATCGGCATTGGCGCCGGCATCGATGGTTTGTACCACATCAGAAATGTAATATTTCCGGAAGGCACCAAAATTATTGCCTTTTTGGTCAATTTGCTCAAATGCACCAAACAGGTTGATGGAATGATCGCCAAAATCTTTGGCATAGTTAAAGTTGAAGTTGGTCAGCATCCTGATGTTCCTGTCGTAATCTTCTGCCAGTTCGGGAGCTGAATAACCGCGCAGGGTGGGGGTGAGGTCCATGCTGGTGATGAAACCTTCGGAATCGCGAACCGCTGAATCCCAGATCGGGAAGTAAAGCGTCCACGGTTTGCGGAATCTTTTCCGGTACCAGTTGGTGGCGTCGTAAGAGAACGAAGCGTTCAGTGATAATCCCGGTACCATTGTCGGAGTAATGGTGCCGCTGAAAGTTAACTGGTTAATGTATTCTTTCTGATCATCATATCCACCTTCCAACGTGGAAGTAACAACCGGGTTGTCACCGTATTCGATATCGGGTCCCGGTTCGCCGGTTGGCCAGAACGACCATTGTGTGGGCACCAAACGGGTAGCCTGTCCGTAAATGTCGCCGGCTCCTTTTGTGGGGTACATTTTATTGTTCAAAAATCCCGCATAATCAACCGATGTTTTTAACCATTCGGTAATGGTTAAATCCAGTTTAGCCCTGAGGTTGTACTGGCGGTAGTTGGTCGATTCCTGTTTGTATATGGCTTCTTCGTTTTTGTATCCGAAGGAAACGTAATAAACCATTCCACTGGTACCACCATTCAAATTTACATTGTGTTTGCTGGTGGTTGTCCAATTGGCAATCAGGTCGCCCATCCAGTCGCTGTTGGGATGTTCCCACGGGTCTCTTCCGCTGTAAAACAATGCAATATCTTCGTCAGAAAACATGCGTGGCCGGTTTTCATAATCATGAAACTCACTGAGCATGGTTGCATAATCGCCGGCATTGGTAACTTTTGGAAGAATGGTAGGCTGCATAAAGCCCTGGTAGAACTGGTAACTCAGGGTTGGTTTTCCGGTCTGGCCGGTTTTTGTGGTTACCAGAATAACACCGTTTGCAGCTGTAGAACCGTAAATGGCTGCCGAAGCATCTTTCAGTACCGAAATACTTTCAATGTCGATGGGGTCGATGTCGCCCAGCGAACGGCCGGGAACACCGTCAACCACAACCAAAGGAGCTGTAATCGATGGATTGTCGTTCCTGTTTCCCAGTGTAGTACGACCACGAACCAGAATGGTAGCTTCGTTTTGTCCGGGTTCACCACTGCCCTGAATAACAACTGACCCGGGCATACGGCCCGAAATGGCATTGGAAACATCGGCTGCCGGGATGGCATCAATTTTTTCACCACTAACAGAGGTAACCGAACCAACAATATTGGCTTTTTTCTGCGAAGCATAACCAACGGCAATTACTTCTTCGAGGCCAATGGTTTCGGCTTCAAGCGTAATGTTGATGGTTGACTGGTTTCCGATGGCAATCTGCTGACGTCTCATTCCCACGAAAGAGAAAACCAAAACGCGGGCATCTTCGGGAACCTGCAGCGTGTAATTTCCGTCAATGTCGGTTACCACACCGGTGGTTGTTCCCTGTACCACTACAGAAACACCCGGAAGCGGCATGCCTTCCTCGTCAATCACTTTTCCGCTGACGGTTCTTTGCTGTTGTGCTGCAATCCGTTCAGAAGCTGTAGCCTCAACTTCTTTGGGAAAAACAACCACCTGGCGGTCGATAACCTTGTAGTCCAGATTATAAGCCGGAAGGAGTTCGTCGAGAATTTCCTCCACGCGGGCATCTGTTTTACTGAAGGTCACTTTTTGGTTGTCGTTCACTTCATCATTGTTGTAGATGAATTTGAACTCACTCTGGTCGGCAATCGCTTTGAAAACTTCTTTCAGGGTAACCTGTTTCATTTTCAGGTCGAATGTGACCGATTCAGAATATGCGCTGGCCTGCGCATTGGTTACCAGCGCCATCAGAAGCAGCAGGGCGACTGAGGCACGCCGGATTTTTTTTAGCTGTCGCAGAAAAAGGGACAGCAAACCTTTCATGTTTTGTTCCATACATTACTGGTTTAGCACATTAAACAATTATTTAATTAACACTCATTTTCTACAAAAGGAAGAAATCCAGAGGATTGTCTTCCTTCCGGTATTGTTGGTTGTGGTTTTCCTAATTTTTCACAGAACGAATCAGAACTCCCTGTTCCGATATGTTGTAGCTAAATGTTTTTGCTTCGCTCAGCAAGAGCAATATTTTTTCCAGTGGTTCATCGGTAAACTCAGCGGTAAACCTCAGTTTTCCGGCCTCGTTGTCGGAAATCAGTATTCGGGTTTCAAATTTTCTTTCCAGCTCCAGAGCGATGTTAAAAAGTTCGTCGTTGTAAAAGCTGACAATTCCGTTTCGCCACGCAGCTCTTGAATCAGCGTTGTGATGAGATACCAGCACATCGCCGTTTTCCGTGTTGAAACGGGCTCGGTGCCCGGGTTCCAGAAAGGCACCATTGGCAACGGTTTGTGCCGGTTCAAGTTTTACTTTACCCTCATAAAGCTCAATTTCCTGAATTTTACTGTTGGGCCATGAGCTGACACTGAAAGCAGTGCCCAAAACTCTGGTTTTTAGATTGGGTGTTTCAACCAAAAACGGTTGTTTTGCGTTGTGTGAAACTTCAAAATAGGCTTCACCAAACAATTTTACGTTTCGTGTATCGCCGGTAAATGGTTCCATGGTGAGTAAATAAGAGCCACTGTTGAGCCATACTTTTGTGCCGTCAGACAGTTCGAATTGAAGCACTTCGTTTGTATTGCACTGGTATTCAGTTAATGACGAGGAGCTTTGCCGGTTGAGAAGCAACATTCCGGAAAGCGTGAGAGATATCAGCAACAGCACTCCTGCGGCAATTTTATATATGAACTGATTGTTTTGGGAGGTTTTATGGCGATATGTGAAGTCCAGCTTTTTTTCTGTTCGTTCGATTATGCTGTGCGGATGAAGCTTTGGGAGAAAACGGTGCCAGAATTCGCGGATTGCCTGAACCTTGAAGTGGAAAATCTGATTTTGGTTTAAACTGTTGTACAACAACGATTTTTCTTCCGAAGTCAGGTCAGAATTCAGTTCTTTGGCAAGCAATTCGAAAAGTTTATCGTTTTCTCTCATCTTTTTGGTCTCTGAAATTACGACGCACGACAGAAAAAAACTACCTAACCGAAAAGGAAAAAAATTATAAGGAAAACATGCTGGCTTGTTTCATGGGTGAATGTTTTCGGATTTTTTTTCGTTGAACACCCAAAACTTCTCCCAGTTTTTTCAGCGCGAAAACCAGATGGTTGTTTACGGTTTTTTCGGAAACTTCCATAATTTCAGCAATTTCCTTGTACCTGAGCCCGTTAAACTTGGCCAGAGAAAAAGCCATTTTGCACTTTGGCGGAAGTTGTTCAATGGCCTGGTAAATTTCTTTCAGGTTTTCGGAGTTGATGTATTCACTTTCGGGACATTCTGCCCGGGGAACAACAACATCTTCAATACCATCAATTGAAATTAAATTCTCTTTGCGGTTTTTGCGGATATAAGAAATGCAGGAATTTTTTACGCTGACAAAAAGGTAAGCTTTCAGGTTGTCTATTTCTGTAAGTTTTTTTCGGTTCTCCCATGTTTTGACAAACACATCGCTGACAATTTCCTCAGCTATTTCTTTTTTTCGCAGGTATCCAAAGGCAAAAAGAAACAAGTCATCAGAAAAAAACTCCATCAGGCACCTGAATTTTTTTTCGTTTCCTTCTGAAATGAGGTGAATGCTTTGTTTACTGAAAGGCATAGTTCAAAGAAAGGTTTCAGTTATTAGTTCTAATCTCTATTCCGAATCAAAGGTAAAAAAAAATAATATAAAAAAAGTAATAATTACACTTTATTATTTTCACCTGAAAATAGTAAAAAATCAGAGCCCCAACGCTTCATCAATCGCTTTCATGGCATTTAATGAGAGTTCGGCGAATTCATTCAGCGGAATTCCGATTTTCTCACATTCCAGAATATTTTCGCGCTTAACCGAGGCTGCAAAGGCTTTTTGTTTCATCCGTTTGGTGATGGATTTGGCTTTTACCGGCGCAATTTTTTTGTCGGGATAAACCAGTGCCGTAGCGGTTATGAGCCCGGTTATGGTTTCGCCGGCAGCCAGCGCATGCTGAAATTCGGTTGACCGCTCTTTCCCGGTGGCCATTTCGTTGTGCATCACAATGGCATCGAGCATTTCGTCGGTTACTTTTCCTTTCAGCAGGTTTTCGGCATACGGACCGTGCGTTTTGGGGTCGGCGTTGGTAATTTCCACGTCAATGTCGTGTAAAAGTCCGGCAATTCCCCATTCTTCCTCGTTTTTTCCCAGTCTCCTGGCCAGAGCACGCAAAACAGCTTCAGATGCCAAACAGTGCTTCCGCATGTTTTCAGATTGTATGTTTTTTTCCAAAAGGGCAACAGCTTCTTCACGTTTAATCATATTTACCGGTTTTTGTTTGGGCAAATATACAATTTGAATTTTCAACCCATGATTGGTTATTTCGGATTTAACGTTTTTTGAATCCTAAATTTTTCGACTTTCAACCCTGAAAACTTACCTGAGAATACCATAAATGCTATTTTTGCGTTTTGACAAAAAAAGCTGTAAATACAATTAATTATGTTTTCAGGAAATAGTAAGCTTGTTATTTTGCTTCTTGCCCTATATTTTGGTTTCAATTTCCAGGCACTTGCCCAACGTGAAAATTCAGTGGACGAAAGCGAACGGACCCTCGAACTGGGAATTCGTTTGCTGGAAAGATATTTTGAAAAAAACAACACATGGCATGTTACGCGGCCGGAAACCGGACAAAAGGTTCGTGAACTGATTTATTTTATTGAAAAAGAGCCTATTGATTCGGTATTGAATTCGTTAAACAGATCGCTGGAAGACAGTGCTTTCAGGTTTGTGTTCCGTTTACCTGAACATGTTTCCGACAGTTTGCAGGTTCCGGGGTATTATCCTGTTGATGAGGTACAGCGGAAACTGATGTTGGCAGAATCGAGGCTTCGAAAAAAATATTTTGAAGAAGAGCTTTCGGTACCTGTGAGCCTGATAGCCGGAATAGAGGAAAAAGCCGGGGCAATTCCGCCCAACCAGGGAAGGCAGTTGTTTGAAGTTGGAGTTTATCAGTTGCCCGACAGCCTGCAGTTGCCCGATGTAATTCCCGATTCCATGATGCAGTCGCCGGTTGATTTCAGGCGCTTTTTGCGGCTCGACAGCATGAAGCAAAGTTACATCGAACAAAAACGCCTGGCTTACAACGATTCCATAGTTAATGCCTACCGTGATTCCATTGTGGAAGAATATCGCCGCAGGCGTTTCGAGGAAGAATTTGCCACGCAGAGACAACGTTTGACAGATTCGGTGAAGTTTAATAATTACCAGGTTTTGAAAAACTACAACGATTTCATTGTTCAGTCTGTAAACGATTCTATTGCTCTGGTTGTGGCAGAATTGACTGAATTTGCCGATTTTGTGGATACCACAAAGGTTACAGTAACCAACCTTCTTGGCGAAGAGTCGTCGGTTTTATTAAGAAATGGCGATCCTTACTTTTCGAGGGTCTGGCTGAAAAACGAGCAAAACGATTCGTTACGACTGCTGGCAAAAAGTCTCGACAAACGTACCGTGCAGCTTTTAATAGACGACGGGGTGACTTTTAGCCGGTTCAGGCCAAAAGAGTCGAAGGAATTTGATTTCAGTACACTGAACCGAGGTGTTTCGGGTTTGACCGGAGTACGTGAGAAGTACCAGGTTTACACCCCCTGGACCACCGGAGGAGATGGTTCGGTAGGATTTACACAAACCTACCTTCAGAACTGGAAGAAAGGAGGACAAAGTGCTTTGGCGCTGCAAATTATTTTGAAGGGCTTTGCCAACTGGTCGCGGTACGACGGGAAAGTGAAATGGGAAAATTCCGGCGAGATTCGTAACGGTTATATCCGGCCTGGTGGCGAAGGTGCAGAAACCCAGAAAAACGACGATAAGTTTGAAATTACTTCGCGTTTTGGAGTCAGCGCTTTCAAAAAGTGGTATTACAGTACCGAGTTCAACTTCGAAACCCAGTTGTTTAACGGATATAAATACCCAACTGCGTCAAATCCAGATCCTATTTCGGCATTTTTGGCGCCGGCACGTACCTTTTTTAAGCTGGGGCTCGATTATAAACCAAACAACAATTTTTCTCTGTTTTTGTCACCGCTTACTGCAAAAAATGTATTTGTTAAAGACACGGTAAAAATCAATCAGACCAATTTTGGTATTGAACATGACAGACGCAGTTACTGGGAACCGGGTTTAAACACCGATATTTTCTGGAGAAAAAATATAACTCCGGAAATTACCTACGAAACCAAATACAAAATGTTTATCAATTACCTGCAGCCGTTTGGAAATCTGGATTTTAACTGGGAAAACCTGCTGGTAATGCAACTTACAGACCATATAAACATGCGTATGCTGGTACATTTTATTTACGACGAAAAAATTCTATTCCCGGTGGAAGATGCCAACGGAAACCCCATGGATCCCAAACCCAAATTACAGATCAGAGAGTTTATTACAGTTGGGTTTTCGTATAAAATTAACAAAGTTGTAACCCGTACCCGAAGGAAAAATTAAGGAACAGGTTTCCCTTTTTTTAAACAGCCCGGATAACTGTAGTCTGAAAATGAATCAGACGCAATTATCCGGGTTGTTTTTTTGTATTTGCGGGTTTTTAAATTAATGTGTCATTTTTACACAAAAGTAGTATATTTACCCGGAAAATTATTTTAAACAATTTAAACGAAATCCGATGAATGCAATCCAACTCAAAAAATCATTTCTTTTAATGCTTATGATTGCCGCCTTTTTTTCTTTTTCAACGCATGCCCAGCAATCGTTGTTTGGCGGAGAGCAAATTGTTTCTCCCGAAATTCATGACGATAATTCTGTAACTTTTCGTGTGAATGCACCTGATGCCGGCGAAGTTAAACTGTCTGGCGAATGGATGCCCTCCGAAGGCTGGACGCCCGGTTCGGTTGCCATGCAAAAAGGTGAAAATGGTGTCTGGAGTTTTACTACAGAACCGCTGGAACCGGAATTGTACAGCTACTCGTTCAATATCGACGGGTTTCGCACAACCGACCCGAACAATCCGTTTATCGTGCGCGATGTGGCTTCGGTAATGAATATTTTCATCGTTGGTGGCGAACAGGCCGATTTGTACAAGGTGAACGACATACCTCACGGAACGGTTGCTCATCGCTGGTACGATTCTCCAGGACTGAAAATGGACCGCAGGATAACAATATACACACCACCCGGCTATGAAAACAGCACCGAAAAATATCCGGTGTTGTACCTGCTTCACGGAGCCGGCGGCGACGAGGAAGCCTGGATAACACTGGGCCGTACGGCCCAAATTATGGACAACTTGATTGCACAAGGCAAAGCCAAACCCATGATTGTGGTGATGCCCAACGGAAACGTGATTCAGGATGCGGCACCCGGCGAAGGAAGTGCCGGATTCTACAAACCACAGTTTATGGTGCCTAAAACCATGGACGGAACTTACGAAGCTTCTTTTCCCGACATCATAAAATTTGTGGAGAGCAACTACCGCGTGAAAGCCGAAAAAGCCAACCGCGCCATTGCAGGCCTTTCGATGGGCGGATTTCACTCACTGCACATTTCGCGTTACTATCCAAACACATTTGATTATGTGGGATTGTTTTCAGCGGCCATATTGCCAAACCAGGATGTGTCACACGAAGTGTATCAAAACTTTGACAGCACGCTGAAAAACCAAATGGAAAACGGCTATAAGCTATACTGGATTGGCATGGGAAAAACCGATTTTCTTTACGATTCAGGAAAACAATACCGCGCGAAGCTCGACAGTATGGGTATGAAATACACGTATCGCGAAAGTGAAGGTGGCCATATCTGGCGCAACTGGCGAATTTATTTGTCTGAATTTTTACCGTTATTATTCCAATAAAAACTATAAAAATGAAAACGAACCGAAGAAACTTTTTTCAAACCATGGGAGCCGGAGCTGCCGGTATTGGACTGGCATCAGCTTTCCCATTGACAACGCAGGCTGCAAATGTACAAAAGCCTGCAGTAAAATATGACGATCAGGTATTGTTTGTGGGCGACGATATTGCCATTGCCGAAACGAAATATGGCAAAGTTCAGGGATTTATTCTGCGCGATATTTATCAGTTCAGGGGAATTTCATACGGAGCCGATACCGGCGGTAAAAACCGCTTTATGCCACCGCAGCCGCCCAAACCGTGGGACGATGTGCGTCCTGCCGTATGGTGGGGAAATTCCGCTCCGCAAATGATGGACAACCGCTATGGAAATGCCTGGGCTTCGTTTGTGGATCACTGGAACTACGACGATGTGAGTGAAGACTGTTTGAAGCTGAACGTTTGGACGCCGGCAATTGCCGATGGTAAAAAACGTCCGGTAATGGTTTGGCTGCATGGTGGTGGCTATACCAACGGAAACGGCATCGAGCAGGATGGATACATGGGCGAAAACCTGAGCCGGAAAGGCGACATCGTTTTTGTTTCCATCAACCACCGGCTGGGACCCATTGGTTTTTCCGATTTGTCGGGTGTTGGCGGTTCAAAATACGCCGATTCCGGAAATGTGGGTGCGCTGGATATGGTGGCAGCTCTGGAATGGGTACGCGACAACATTGCAAATTTTGGCGGAGATCCCGGAAATGTCACCATAATGGGGCAGTCGGGCGGGGGTGCCAAGGTTTGTGTGCTGGGCGCCATGCCAAAAGCAAAAGGATTGTTCCACAAAATGGTGCCGCTGAGTGGTTCAACCACCGAAGCTCAACCTCAGGAGTATTCCCGCAAGTTGGGCGAATACATTTTAAAAGAAGCCGGACTTTCTTCCGGCGAGGTTGATAAACTGCAGGAGATGCCCTGGAAAGAATACATTCAGCTGGCCAATGCTGCTGCCCGGAAAGCTGCACAGGAAATGGGGCAGGCGGGCATGCGCGGAGGCTTTTCGCCGGTAGCCGACGGTGTAAATCTGCCCAAAGGGAAGTTTTTCAGTGATGAGCTTTCTGCAGAAGTACCGATGCTGATTTGCACCACTTTTCACGAGTGGGGAATGGCCCGAACCATGCCCGAACTGGAAAAAATTACAGCTGACGAAGCCAAAGAAATGTTGAAAGAAAGGGCCGGGTTCAGGGGCGGTTTGGGAGACAAGGCTCCCGAAGTTTACGATGCTTACGCCAAAGTTTTTCCAGATGCCAAACCCATCGAAATTATGACACTGGTTTCCAGCAACCGGAAAGGTGTTGTTGACACAGCAACGGCAAAATCGCAACAACAGGCGCCGGTTTATGTGGCCTGGTTTGGCTGGGAGCCGCCGCTTTTTAACAACCGGATGCGCGCATTTCACTGCCTCGATATCTGTTTCTGGTTTTACAATACCGATGAGATGCTGACCCACACCGGCGGTGGCGCCCGTCCGCGTGCACTTTCCGAAAAAATGTCGGATGCGCTGCTGTCGTTTATGCGCACCGGAAATCCCAATGTGAAAGGATTACCTCATTGGCCCGCATTTACAGTTGATAGCGGTGAAACGATGATTTTGAATGACAATTGTGAAGTGAAAAACGATCCGGACAGGGAGGCACGGAAGCTTTTATAGAAGGTTTTTCAAAGCCTTCTTATCGAGAAAATACTGGTGTCAAGTCAACCTTGAAGCCTTGAAAGCTGTCATTTCCCGCGAAGCGGTTCCTATGGAAGAATCTGAGGCACGAAGATGAGAAATCTTACTATTTCAGCAGATTTCTCCCAAAGGTCGAAATGTCATCTCAAAGTTGATATGACACTAAAATATTGTGATATTTTAAACTATCACCCATTTATCTATAGTTAGAAGCCGATTACCAACTCCCGCTAAATCCCTCTTTCAGCGCTTTGTTGTAGTTTTCCAGGTTGAACTCGTACAGGTAAGGTGCCTTGTATGCGCCACCGGTTTTGCGCTCGTCCAGTTTGTTCAGAATTTTCCAGGAAAGAATTTTGCGCTGGAAGTTTCGGCGATCCAGATTTTTGCCCAGAATGGTTTCGTAAAGTTTCTGCAGCTCGGGCATGGTAAATTTTTCGGGCAGCAGGTTGTAGCCGATTGGTTGGTAACTTAGTTGCAGACGCAGGGTTTCCAGTGCTTTGTCCAGGATTTGACGGTGGTCCATCATCAGCGATTCGATTTCTTCGAGGGCTTTCCATTCGCAACGGTCGGAAAAGAAATCGGGCGTGGGTGTCACTTTTTCGTAATCAACCAGCGCATAAAAGCCGACCGAAATAAACCGTTGGGAAAACCATTCCACATTCGGATTGGCACCCGATTTTTTCAAATCGTTAAGGGAGGGATTAAATTTTGAACGCTGCGGGTCGCTGAAAACATGGAATTGCTGCAGGAAGATGTTATCCATTCCGGTTCGTTCTTGCAGTACGCGTTCGGCAGCTTTTTCAAGGGTTTCATTTTCTTTTACAAACCCACCCGGCAATGCCCGTTCTTTTGTGTATTTTAACTGAAGGAGCAACACTTTCAGCTGGTTATTGTGAAAGCCGAAAATAACGCAATCGAGTGAAATGTGGTTTAAATAATCCGGAGATTTAAAGTTTGTCATTGTAGTAAAAACTGTTTCTCTGCAAAATAAATAAAATCCTTGCTTTTCGTTGTTTCAAACCGCTAAAAATACTAATATTGTGTCAGTTTGACAATTGTATTTACTTTCAGAGATTGAAAAATACGAACTGATAAATCTAACGCGATGAAATCCAAAATCAAATCTATTCTATTTTCTCTTTTTGTTCTGATTCTTGTTAACGGATGTGGTTCCAAATGGAGCGAAGAAATAAGAAATGGCTACAATCTGGTGCACAACAATGGCGGGCAAACTTTAGGGTATTCTCCTGAATCGGGAGTAACATTAATCGTGAAAAACGGCTTTGCATTTAAAGATCTGAATAAAAATGGTGAACTTGATATTTATGAAGACTGGCGGAAGCCGGTAGATGAACGGGCAGAAAATTTGGCTTCGCAAATGAGCGTGGAGCAGATCGCCGGACTGATGCTTTACAGTGCACACCAGTCGATTCCCGCAGGAAATCGCAGAGGTTTTGGAGGCGGTACGTACAACGGAAAACCGCTGGCCGAAAGCGGCGCCCATCCCAGTGATCTCACCGATCAGCAGATAAAATTCCTGACAGATGATAATTTACGGCATGTGCTGGTAACCTCTGTACAGTCACCGGGAATTGCAGCACAATGGAACAACAACATGCAGGCACTGGTGGAAGGGCACGGTTTGGGTATTCCCGGAAATACCAGCTCCGATCCGCGCCATGGCAGCGATTCCAATGCCGAATACAATGCCGGCGCCGGCGGAGAAATTTCGCGCTGGCCGGGAACGCTTGGCATCGCCGCTTCGTTCGATCCGGAACTTATGCGGCAGTTTGGCGACATCGCTTCAAAAGAGTACCGGTCTCTGGGCATTGCCACCGCCCTTTCGCCGCAAATTGATCTGGCTACCGAACCCCGCTGGAGCCGTTTCGACGGCACTATGGGCGAAGACCCCGATTTGGCAATCGACATGGCTCGCGCTTATGTGGATGGCTTCCAGACTTCGGAAGGTGATGCCCAAATTTCCGGCGGATGGGGTTTTCACAGCGTAAATGCCATGGTGAAACACTGGCCGGGCGGTGGTCCCGAAGAGGGCGGTCGTGACGGACATTTTGGCTACGGAGCATACGCTGTTTATCCCGGAAACCGGCTGCAGGACCATCTGAAACCATTTACCGAAGGGGCCTTCAAACTGAATGGCCCCACCGGAATGGCTTCGGCAGTAATGCCCTATTACACCATTTCGTGGAATGTGGATACGGTTTACGGCGAAAATGTGGGAAATGCCTTTAGCAAATACATTATTGAAGATTTGCTACGCGGGAAATACGGCTACGATGGTGTGCTCTGCACCGACTGGGGCGTAACAGGCGATGTGGCTAATGTACACGAATTTCGCGGGAAAAGCTGGGGAGTGGAAGACCTGTCGGTGGCTGAACGCCATTACAAAGCCCTGATGGCGGGCATGGACCAGTTTGGCGGAAACAACGATATGGGCCCGGTACTGGAAGCATACCAAATGGGCGTGGAAGAGCACGGCGAAGCGTTTATGCGCCAGCGATTTGAGACATCAGCTGTGCGGCTGCTGCGGAATATTTTCCGTACAGGATTGTTTGAAAATCCATACCTCGATGTGAACGAAACGGAAGAGTTGGTGGGCAATCCTGAATTTATGAAAGCCGGTTACGATGCTCAGTTACGTTCGGTTGTTATGTTAAAAAATCAAGAAGGTGTTCTGCCATTGAAAAAGCAGTTGAAAGTTTATGTTCCACAAAAGTTTATTCCGGCGGCAACCAACTGGTTTGGTGTGAAAACCTCCGAACGGTGGGAGGATGGTGCCAATCCTGGGATGGTGAAAAACTTTTTCGAATGGGTGGATTCACCTGGGGAAGCAGATGCAGCGCTGGTGTTCATCGACAGTCCGCAGGGCGGAACAGGTTATTCGCTTGAAGATCTGGAACAAGGCGGTAACGGGTATGTTCCCATCAATTTGCAATATGAACCTTATGTTGCCACTCATGCCCGCGAAGTAAGCCTTGGCGGCGGAAGTCCGTTCGAGAATTTTACCAACCGTTCGTACAAAGGAAAAACCGGAAAAACAGCCAACGGTTATGATCTGCAAATGGTAAACGACACAAAAGCTAAAATGGGCGCCAAACCGGTG
>CAZCPH010000041.1:0-8113 GCA_964500105.1 uncultured Mariniphaga sp.
CGAAATGCTTCACTTTCCATTCAGCAAACCGAAGTAGCTTTGGCGCAAATGGAAATTGTTTTGCCCGAAACCCCGGTTGACGTTTTTGAAGAACGCCTGCTGGCCGATGTGGTGAGGGAAAAAACCGCCATCGGAAACCTTTCGCTGAACAAAGTGGCCAAAGCCGGACTAAACCTGATATCCAATATCTCAAAAAATAACTTCAATTTTGAAACAAATGAAGATGGTGAGATTACTGAATTGAACTACGATTCAAGGTTACTGGCATTTTCAATTCCCACCAATTCAAAACCGGAATCAGGAGAATAACTGTTTTCAAAAATTGAATTTTCAAACTTCCATTATCAGTCAAATTACATATTTCACATTAAAACAAATTATTTCACCTGGCATTTGTAACTTTCTTTTCACCCTGTTCGTCTGAGCAGCAAAACAATTTAAAAAAAGAAAAAATGAAACGATTAATCAGCATTATTTTATGCAGCTTTCTGGCCATAAATCTTTTTGCACAAACCGATACTACAAAAGTGGGTACAAAAAATAAAAATGTGGTTACCGTTATTGAAGATGGGCAGAAAGTGCAGGTTAAAGTGGGCAACGAAAAGGGTGTGGAAGTAATTACCGACGAATGGGGCGATACCACTCATGTGCGAATCGGCCGGCGCACGTTTAAAGTAATTGAAGGCGGAAACGGCACCTATGTGAAAATTGACAAAGAAGAACGGACAAACCGCTGGAACGGCAGTTTTAATCCGCACTGGGCCGGGCTGGAGTTTGGAATGAACATGTTTCACCAATCCGATTACAGTTTGTACAACAACCTGGAGGTTCCGCAGGATTTTATGGACCTGCATTACGGAAAATCCATAACCGTTAACCTGAATTTTGCCGAATGGGCATTTAAAAACGAAGCCAACAATTTCGGAGTAGTTACCGGCCTGGGAGTCAGCTTTATGGATTTTACATTCGACCAGCCAATAACCATCGAAAAAGCCGGCGGCGACGGAATAATTATGCCCGTTGGGCTTGATCCCGATGGTCTGAAAAAAACAAAACTGAACGTAAGTTACCTCACTGCTCCGTTAATGCTTGAAGTTAAAACGCCGCTGCGGGCCGGACAATCGCGGCTTTACCTTGCAGCAGGGGTTATTGGTGGTGTGAACATTGGTTCGCACACCAAATACAAGTACAAAAACGATAAAGAAAAAACCCGCAGCAACTTCAACCTGAATCAGTTCAAATACGACCTTACCGGACGAATTGGGTTTGGCGATTTCACCCTGTTTGTAAACTACGGCATGACACCACTCTTTAAAGATGGCCGCGGACCAGAGCTTCACCCGGTTACTTTTGGATTTTCGTTTCCGAATATTTAAAATATTTCGGCTACTTTTAATGCTCAAAAACCAGCGATGAAGTTTTTGAGCATTTTCCCTTTTATAAGCTTTCTTTTTTTAGTGATTTCACTACTTGCCCGGATTGTTTACCTGCGAAAAAAAGGAATTAAAGTTAGTTCGAAATCGGGAGAAAAACCGAAAATTCTGATTTTACTCTTTCTGGCTTTCGGTCTGATTTTTCTGATCTGGTTAGCCGAACTGGCAAGTCTGGCTTTTCAGGTTTCGTTATCTATTCTACCTGGATTTCTGACCAATTCGCTGTTAAATGCTCAATGGGTTCGTTATGCCGGCGCGCTTCTGATTTTTATCTCGCTGGTGTTTTGGGTACTTACCCTGTTTCACTTTCGGTTTTCACTTCGTTTTGGTCTCGATAAGCAAAACCAGGGGGAACTCATTTCTTCCGGAATTTTCTCGTACTCCCGTAATCCGTTTTTTCTTTCCATCAACCTGTTTTTTGCCGGATTGGCATTGCTGCACACCAGTATTTTCTTTATTGTAATGGCCTTGTTAACCCTAATCAGCATTCATTTTTTTATTCTGAAAGAAGAGAAGTTCCTGCGAAAACATTACGGAGATGCCTACAAAAAATATCAGGAAAAAGCAGGTCGTTATTTTTAGCGGATTATTTTACATGAATCAGTTTTTCACCCTGATATTCAAACCAATCGTCCCGGGCAATAATGTGAATGGTGTACACTCCCGGTTTTAGTTCCGGTTTAACGTTGGCTTCCCAAATGTGTTCCGAATCCTGGTCTCCGCCCATTTTGCGCCACGGCACTTCGCCCAGTTGTTTTTCCCTCTCTTTTTCCGCCAGCCTTGCAGGGTCTTTTTGTGGCACCCGTTTCATTTCAATCCATTCACCTTCGTTCCCGATTTTCATTTTCACCACTGCATCGGGCAAAGCGTTGTAAATATTGGCAATTACTTTAAATCCTTCGTTATTTCCGGCAGATATAACGTCGGCTGCATCAATGTGCATCTGAACATTTTCAGGAACTCCGGCGGTTTTCCACTCCAGCTTCCAGTCATTTTTATCGATGTGCAAAAACGCATAACCGTTTGGCGTTCCGTCCGACATCATGGTATGCGGAATTCCAAATTCGTTGGGCGCACCGGTCCACCAGGCACCGCAAACCGTTCCAACACTAATCATGTGATGGGTTTCATTTCCGGGAAATCCATCTTCTTTACCGATAAAATAATGGAAATGCTGATGCGTATGGGCAACCAGTGAAACACTGTTAGAATGACTGGCCAGCAAGTTATAGAATTCCTGTTTTTCAGCCTCATCATGCCATTCCCTTGAGCCCTCCCACGGAATGTGAGCCAGTAAAACCAATAGCTGATCATCATCCAGGCGCTTTAATTCATTCCTGAAAAATTCCAGTTGGTCCTCACCAAGCCCGGTGCGGTAGAAACGTTCGTCACCATCAACCACCCACCGCACATTGTCGAGTACAATAAAATGCGCAGGCCCGTAACTAAAAGAATAATAAGAGGGTCCAAATGTATTGTACCAGGTGCCACGGGCTTCAATACTGTTGTTTCCGGTATAATCAAAATCATGGTTTCCTGCCACATACCACATGGGAACTCCAATGGGCGAAAGGCTCCCGGTAAGGTGGTCGTAAATGCTTAAATCATCAAAAACCACGTCGCCCAATGTAACACCAAAATTGGCATCGGTACCTATCACCTCAGGAATCACGTCCATCGACATATAATAGATTTCTTTATTATCACGAGGTTGGGTATCGCCAAAAATCAGGGCTTTTATTTTATCCGGTTCTTTTGAAGGATGCAGGGGAAAATCAACCGATTCAGGAAGCAGCCCTGTGGGTGAAAGTCCTTGGAATTTTGTTCCTGAAATGCCCGTGGTACTGTACGTTTTATAAAACTGCGGAATCTGATTTTCGTCAACCGGCACTGTCCAGTTTCGTGGTTTAATCACAAATATTGCTGAATTATCGCGCAGCGGAAGCTCATATTCACCTTTTCGATTGGTTATCGCCACATCACGACTGTTTGATATGGCAATGTTTTTAAGCGGCTTATCTCCGGAATCAAATACGCCGTTTTCATTTTTATCGTGAAAAACAACTCCTTTTACCGTTGAACGGGTTTGTGCATTTAAAGCTGATTCATTGGCTATGGCAAGCAAAAGGAATAATATTGCTGCAGAAAATTTAAAAAACAGGTTATTCATGATTTTAATATTTACATTCACAACACCATCGGGTGAATTGGTGCAAGATACAAAAATCAGGAGTGTTTTTACAAAACCAAAACAACGTGTTGGATGGAAAAAACAGAAGGTGTGATTACAATATTTCGGCCTTAAAAACTATTTCAGCAAACGGTTTGTCGTCAATTTGGCCGGATTTGGTTTTGAGAATTAAAATTTTTCCGTAACTGCCGGAGTTTGTTTTTATCAGCCAAACCTGATTGGGACTCACATTTAATGCAAATTGCTGCAGACTTTTTTCGTCTTCCGGGAGGTATGAACTATAAAATGCTTCAGCGCTTTCCAAATCGTCGAATTCACCGGCAAGAAAAAACCGGGCTTCCATATCGGGATGCGACAAAAAAGGGCCCTTTAATTCACCATGAGTTTCTATTTGCACCAGAACAAAGAAATCAGGTGTTTGAAAACCCGGATATTTAACAACCTTAAACGACTCGAAACTGAATCCCTCAAAATCGGCTGAATTTATGGTGAATTCGTTTAACGGAGTGTCCTTTTCACGGTCACATGAGAAGAAAATTAAAAATAATCCGATAATTAATACCCTATAGACCATCACTTAACCTGTTTATTATTAGTCCGATACATGCTATTGCCTCAAAATAAAAATCCCCTCGTCGGAGCAAAACCAGATGTTATTTTGATGATCCACACTTACTCCTTTTATAAAGACTTCCGGAATTTGTCCTTCTGCGGAGCGATGCCATTCATGGCCATCATAAACAAAATAGCCGCGATAGTCGCCCTCAACAGTTCCATACCCGTAAACCCAAAGATAATCGCGTTTATCAATAGACATCCGGGGTAATATTGAAAAATAAAAATCCGTTTCAATTTTTTTCCATTTTTTCCCATCGAAAAAAGCCAGATAATTTTCATGACCGGAATATGATGATAATGAATAATCTACAGCTACAAACACTTCATCTTTCGAATCAATTGCCAGACTTGAAATCCAGTAAAAACTGCTTTCTTCCCCAAGTTGTTTCCAGTTATTTTGATGGTCAATCCTGAAAACGACAGCATTTCCAACAGTTCCCATCGATGCAAAATACACCCGACTGTCCCGGTCAACTTCCAGGTTCTGAATGACATGCTGATTTAATATGGAGTTTTCCGGTGTGTAAAGGCTGAAGGTACCGTTGTCGTAACACATTAGTCCGCCCAATTTATGGGCTGAACTGCCAAACCAAATTTTTCCGTTGGGAGCAACTTCCACTTCATTCACATAATCCCGCGGCAATCCGGCATTTTCAGAAGTGTAAAACGTGAACTCACCTTTGTAAAAACGAGCCAGACCTTTTTCCTTAGTTCCCAGCCACACTCTTCCGTCAGGCGCAACGGAAACATCCTGAATTACCGTACCGGCTGAATAAGATTGCGTATCCAACCCATCGTAAAAAATCAGGTTACTACCCGAAGCAATCCAGGCGTTTCCATCTTTGTCAAAGTCAATACAGGTAATGTTTTCTCCCTTTAATATCCATTCTGAAACATCAAAATTTATTTCCTCTGAAAATTCATTCAGCATAACCTCGTCGTCTTTATTACAGGAAAAAAGAAACAATAACGAGATGAAGAATAAATAAAGTGGTTTCATGACGATTGATAAAATTTACTTTGATTTTATACTTCCTGGTTCAAAATATAAATTCCGTTACTGGTTCCCAGCCAAATGTTGTTTTGGGAATCCACTTCAATGCAATAAATAAAATCATCCGGAAAATCCTGGGGAGCCTCGTGCCATTGTTGCCCATCAAATACCGATAACCTTTTATAACCTTCTGCCTGAAACTTGGCTGTCCAAATAAAATCTCTGGCATCGGCTCTTAGAAGGTGAGGATGATTCATTTGGTTTTCGTGTTCCCTCACCATTGTTTTCTCACCACCACCAAATTTAAAAACCACCAAATCAGGTAATAAGCCACCACCGCAATATTCCCTGCTATCCTCAATGTAGTATATATTTCCACGGGAATCAATTTCCATATCAGTTGGGGAACAACCTCCCGTTTCAAACAACTTTACCCATTGACTCCCTGAAATACTGAATATTGCTCTGCCTGTTTCCGAATTCTGTGTAAACAGGTAAACCATCCCATTTCTGATTTGAAACTTATAAATAAGGTTGTCGGGGAGCGGTGAGTTTTCTGGCAGAAATTGTTTAAAATGAGTTCCGTTAAACCGAACCAAACCACCCAACTGGTAAGCAGATGAATTAAACCAGATGTTTCCTTCGGGGTCACATACAACCTGTGAAATGAGATTACGCGGCAGATTGTTTTTCTCAAAAGTATAATACTGAATTTCAGAACCGGCTAATTTACCCAATCCGGATTCTTTAGTTCCCAGGTAAAGTGCATCATCTTTCGGGTTAAAAGAAAGAGATAAAATTTCAGAACTTGCCACAATTGAGTAGTCATTTCTATTATCTGCAATAAAATTCAATGTGTTTCCCGATGAATAATAATATCCATCGTTTGTAATCTCGATGCACTTAACTGCTTCGCCGGCTACCAAATGTTTTGAAATATCAAACCGAATTTCCTCTGAAAATTCATTCAATACAACCTCGTCGTCTTTGTTGCAGGAAAAAAGTAGCAATAGTGGGATGGTAAATAAATATAGTTTTTTCATAACGGTTTTTTTATCAAGATGATAAAAGTAGCTTTTTGGTTGCGTAAGGTAAAAAACAACTTTTCAAGTGACTCACCCAAATGCATGTACAAAACTGAAAATGAATTGATTTAAATTCCTTCTTAATCTCCCCAAAGGGGAGAAATTTTCTCCCTTTGGGAGAATTAAAGGGGGCCAGAACTCACTAATTACAAGTTAAATAACCAATTTATCCTTCCAGAACAGCCACATAAATTAGCTCAGCGTTCAAACACCATCTTCCCCGCAACCCACGTACTTTCAACTTTGGCATTTAAAACCTGCAGGGGTGAAGCAGTCATCAAATCGGTGTCGAGTATCACAAAATCGGCCAATTTGCCGGGTTCCAGACTGCCTTTTTCATTTTCTTCGAACGATGCTTTGGTTGGCCAGATGGTCATGGAACGCAACGCCTGTTCGCGTGTTAATGCCTCTTCCATCAGAAAACCACCTTCGGGCCAGCCGTCGTGGTCGGTGCGAAAAACCGAGGCATAAAACGTATACAGCGGGTAAATTTCCTCCACCGGGAAGTCGGTTCCGTTGGGCAGCCAGCCCAGTTGATTCAGCAAAGTCTGGTAGGCATAAGCGCCGTTATTCAGGCGTTCTTCACCTAAACGGTCACCGGCCCAGTACATGTCGGAAGTGGCGTGCGTAGCCTGCACCGACGGAACAATGGAATACCGGGCAAATTTTTCTATATCATTGGGATGAATAATCTGCGCATGTTCGATTCGCCAACGCCGGTCGTTTTTGTCTTTCAGAAATTTTCCGTACGTATCCAGCATCACTCGGTTGGCGCCATCGCCAATGCAGTGGGTGGCCACAGCGAAATTGTTATCGTATGCCAGTTGGCAAATGTTGTCGTAATATTCCTGTGCTTCAATCTGAATGCCTTTGTTTCCGGAATCGTCGGAATAGTCCTCCAACAACAGCGCTCCCCGCGAACCCAGCGCACCGTCGGCAAACAATTTGATGGTATTTACCACCAGCCGTTCTGTTTTTTTTGGTCCGTTTATCACAAAAAACTCCATGTTTTCATCCGAAGGATTCAGCATAGCGTTAATGCGCATTTTCAACTCGCCGGATTTTTGCATTTCCTCTATCAGCAAAACCGTTGATTTATCCAGTCCGGCATCGGTAACTGAAGTAAGGCCGGCGGCAAAACAGTTTTTTTGAGCTTCCAGCAATCCGAGCTCTTGTTGTTCGGTAGTAATTTCAGGAATCAGCCGCGAAACCAACCCCATGGCATTATCGATAAGAATGCCTGTGGGTTGGCCATTTTTCGTTTCCACCAAACCGCCGGTTACTTTGGTTTCGGCAGTAATTCCGGCCATTTCCAGCGCCTTGGAGTTGCACCAGCCGGCATGACCGTCAATCCGCACAAGATAAACCGGTGTTTCAGGGAAAAGCTCATCCAGTTTGGTTTTATCCGGAAATTCAGCCACCTGCCAGTCGTTTTGATCCCAACTACGGCCCAAAACCCATTCACCGCCAAACTTTTCGTGATGTGACAGAATAATTTCGTAAATCTCCTCTGGCCCCGATGTCCCGCGCAAATCGGCATACTGCATCAGGTTTTCGCCATACCCGTTAAAATGGGCATGGGCATCGTTAAATCCGGGATAAACAAATTTCCCCGCAGCATCCAGAATGTTTTCCGGGGTATATGCTGCCAGAATTTCTTCGGTACTGCCGGTGGCAACAATTTTTCCATCCGAAACCGCAAAACTTTCCACTTTCGCAAAGCTTTCATCAACCGTGTAAACCGTTGCATTGGTTACTATTAAATCGGCAGGCTTTTTTGTATGGCATGAAC
>CAZCPH010000041.1:8123-13519 GCA_964500105.1 uncultured Mariniphaga sp.
TCATTACAATAAATAAAATAAAACTCGTTTTTCTTTTCATTTTTAGTCGTTTAAGTTTTGACTAACAGCAAAGATAAATTTAAAATGATTGGGGATTGATATTTCCGGAATACAGTAAAAAACTCAAATGTTCAATCGTTGAAAGTAAAAAAAATGAATCATGCAGAAACTCTGTGAGTATTTACAGACGATTCCAGCTGTTCAACCATTTCGCTCAAGGCAACGGTTTGGATAAATCCCTTCACTGAAAGATCTTCATCTAAAGACTCCCAGGTAACACCAACCCCATTTCCAATCAGTTTCCATTGCTGAAGCTCATTTTCTGTGGCAGTTGTGAGACGCGGATAAAAAGAAATTTTTGTTTCCAGTATCTTGCCCGTATTTAAAATAATGCCAATTAAATCCAACTCCTTGTCGATAATCAGATTTTTGATGCGTAATCCCTTTTCAAAAATCAGAATATCAAGAGGATCCTTTGATTTAATATCTGCCTTACTGCTTTTCAAAGTATTCATCCCAAACTTTTTTAAAATAATCTGAATTCTCTCTAATAATTTCTTCTATTTCTTTCTGTTCTTTTGAAGTAAAGCCATAAAAATATACTGTTTCAATAATCGGTTCCAGCCAAATCTTACCGTTGGCATCGGCTTTTGTTACATGAATATGTTTTGGTTCAGCATTTTCATTGCTGAAAAAATAAAAACGGTATCCTTTTATCCTCAATACTACAGGCATAATGAATTCAAAGTTACTGATAAAAATTCATTTATCTCACCCGGTTAATGAATTCAAAATATTGTGTAAAAGTAAAACAAAAACCCACAAATAACTCAACAACAAATATTTAAACATTATTCAACCGGTAAATCAACCCGTTTTTCCTGTTCTTTGAATAATTTCACCATTTTCTTGCCGGTCTGCATTTTCAGCATATTGACATATCTCAATGCATTGGTTGATGTTTGGCCTAAACGAATTTATAACTCCAAACGTTAAACAATTTTCCGGTTTATTTTTTATACTTTAGCGCGTTACAAAGTTTAAAGCAAGGAAATGTTTACAATAGGCATATTTTCAACCCATTTACCCTACATCGCTTTTGTGGTGTTTTATGCCTTTTTTCTGCTTTTTGGAGTCAACAAAGCTTCTTCCGGAGAAATCCAGTGGGGCGAAAACAATCTTGTGTTAAAAGCTCCGGCAGGAGAATCAATCGGATCTGATACTGCTGAATCCCTAAATTACCATTACCATCAGGGAGCAGGTATTTTTTCGCCCGGAACAAACGAATTTTCTCACTTTACAGAAACGATTCAACATATCGAATTTCCTCCGGAAAATATCCGGAAATGTTACTTTTCACAGGCTCTGTTCAGCCGGCCGCCTCCTGTTTTATCATAGTTTGCTTTACCTCTCAGGTTAAAAATTAATCTGTGGAACAGGTTTTGAATGTGTAAATACTTCGAAATCCAAACGTTTTTTATTTCACTCATTTTCAACAGAAAAGCACAATTATGATAGGCCTCATAGGAATCAGTTACAAAACATCGGCAGTTGTAGTCCGGGAGCAGTTCTCGTTGGCAAAAGAAGAGATTATTCCCTATTCGGAGTTGCTGCAAAAAGAAACCGGCATTTCCGATTTGGTGGTTCTGTCCACGTGCAACCGCACCGAAATCTATTTTTCGCAGGACAAATACGGCTTTCACCTGGCTGCCAAACTGGTTTACAAAACCCTGAAACATTTCAAAGGAATTGAACAAAAACACTGGCATTCTTTTTACAGTTTTGCCGACGAAGATGCTGTAAGACACCTGTTTGAAGTTGCCTCAGGAATCGATTCCATGGTTATTGGCGAAGACCAGATTATTGGTCAAATTAAGGAAGCTTACATGTTTTGCACCGAAGCAGCTCTCACCGATGCGGTTTTGATGCGCCTTTTCCAAAAATCTTTCGAAGCCGGAAAGCGTGTACGCACCGAAACCAAAATTAAAATGGGAACCACTTCGGTGAGCGGAGCAGCCGTTCAAAAGTGCATCAATCTGTTCGAAAACCTCTCCAGCAAACGGGTTCTGATGATTGGCGCAGGCGAAACCGGAAGTCTGGTTTTACAGAATTTCCACAAAAATGGCAATCCGAAAATTACCGTCACCAACCGCACCGAAGAGAAAGCAAGCAAACTGGCCGGTAAACACAATTGCACCATTTTACCGTTTGAACAGATGCCCAGCCACTTGTTCCTTTACGACATTATTATCGTAGCCACCGGCTCCAAAACACCGCTGGTAACCCGCGAAATGGTTGAAGAATCGCTTAAAAACCGCAAAAACGAACAACAGGTTTTTATCGATATTTCGGTTCCGCGAAACATCGAAAACAGCATAGAACAACTTGAGGCAATTCAGCTTTTCACCATCGACGATTTCAATGAAATCATTCAAACCAACATGGAAAAACGAAAAGACAGTCTTGAAACTGCCCATGAGATTATCAGTGAAATAGTTGACGATTTTTCTGAATGGCTTGCAAGCCGCTCACTAAAGCCTGCAATTCAGGCCATTACCTACAACCTGCAAAAAATTTCCAAAGAAGAGGTTTCCGGGTACAACAAAGTAGATTCCGAAGAAATTCAAATGGCCATCAATGAGTTTTCAAAACATCTGGCCCAGAAATATACGCGGCTGTTCATTAAAAACCTGAAGGAAATGACAGCCAACGGCAAAAAAACCGATACCCTGAAACTGGTAAACGAACTTTTTAGCATCAGCGAATAACCGTTTTCATGAAGAAAAATAGTGTAAAAATAGGTACGCGGGGCAGTCAGCTTGCCTTGTTTCAGGCCGAACTGACCAAAACAAAACTGCTGGAAAAATTTCCCGGAATCGATGTGGAAATTGTAATCATAAAAACCAAAGGCGATAAAATTCTTGACGTAGCACTTTCCAAAATTGGCGACAAAGGCCTGTTTACCAAAGAAATTGAAAACGCACTTTTAGCCGGCGAAGTGGATATTGCGGTGCACAGCCTGAAAGACCTGCCCACCACACTGCCCGAAGGATTGAAGCTTGGAGCGGTGCTGGAACGGGCCGAATTTCGTGATGCACTGGTGAGCAAAGACGGCCGCAAACTGCACGAACTTACAGAGGATGATGTGATTGCCACCTCCAGCCTGCGCCGCAAAGCCAGTCTGTTGCGGTACAACAAAAATTTTCAGATTGTGGATATCCGCGGAAATGTTAATACCCGGCTGCGTAAAATGGAAGATGGCTTTTGCGATGCCATGATTATGGCTGCTGCCGGGTTGCAACGCCTTGAGCTGGATGATTATATTACTGAAATTATCAGCCCTGAAACAATCATTCCCGCTGCCAGCCAGGGAATAATTGCCATCGAATCGCGCATTGGTGACACAGCTACCGAAAAACTTTTAGATGCAATAAATCATGCTCCTTCGTGGATTTCCGGAGAGGCCGAACGCGGTTTTCTGCGCGCCATCGAAGGAGGTTGCCAGGTGCCTGTGGGCTGTTTTTCAAAACTGAACGGAGAAGAAATTTCCCTTACCGGTTTTGTTGCTTCAACAGACGGCTCTGAATATCTGCTTGAAACCGAAACCGGTTCGGTTGACCAGCCCAAAACAACCGGCGAAAAGCTGGCCCGAAAACTCATTGAACGAGGCGCCGCCAAAATTATGGAGGAAGTCCGGAATCAATGACGTTACCACTTCAAAATAAACTGTTCATTTCAACCCGTCCCGCCGGTACTTCCGGCGAACTGAGCCGTTTATTGCATGAAGCCAGAGCCTCACTGCTCGAATTTCCGCTTATCGAAATCAAAGCAACAACTTTGTCTTCAGAAGAAAAACAACTTTTTTCCCGGCTCGAACAATTTCAGTGGATGATTCTGACCAGCTCCAACGGTGTGCGGTACTTTTTTGAATTTCTGCAGAAAGTGACCGGAACCCAAAAGCTGCCGGAAAGCCTGCAAATTGCTGTTATCGGCGACAAAACCAGCCAAACGCTGGAAAAATACGGATACCGCGCAGCATTTATCAATCCCGGTTCCACAGCCGAGGATTTTGCTGAACCATTTGCCCGCCATATCGCAGGAGAAAAATCAAAACCAAGGATAGTACTGCCTCTCGGAAACCTTGCCCGAACAGTGATTCAGGACCATTTGGAAAAGTTGGCAGAATGCACGCGAATCAATATTTACCGCACTGAAATGCCCGAAAAAACAGACAAATCCATAGCGGAAAAAATTGAAACCAACCGGTACGACATGCTCATTTTTACCAGTCCGTCGGGAATTCAACATTTTACTGCACTTTTTCCGAATGGGAATAAAAAAAATATTCGTATGGCCTGTATTGGCGATATTACTGCAGCTGCGGCCCGCGAAAACGGTTTTGAGCCCCTCGCGGTTGCCCAAAACAGTTCGTCAGCCGGAATCGTAGAATCCATTTTAAATCATTATATTTCAAAAACATAAAAAAGACATAACTATGACATTTCCAGTAACAAGACTTCGTCGTTTGCGCAGTTCGGAAGTAATCCGCAACCTCGTACGCGAAACCACCCTCACACGAAACGACCTGATGATGCCGCTGTTTGTTTGTCCCGGAAAAGGCGTGGACAAACCCATCTCTTCCATGCCAGGAAACTCGCAGCTTTCAGTGGATAAACTCGTTGAAAAAGGCAAAGAACTGTATGGCAAAGGTGTTCAGTCGATACTGCTTTTCGGAATTCCCGAATCGAAAGACGAAACCGGAGAAGTGGCCTGCCAGCATAACGGAATCGTTCAGCAGGCTGTCCGGGCGCTCAAAAAGGAGGTGCCGGGCCTGTACCTCGTTGCTGATATATGCAACTGCGAATACACTTCGCACGGACATTGCGGCACCATTGTAAACGGTGACGTGCACAACGACCTCACCCTGGAAACCCTTGCCAAACAGTCGGTTTCGCTGGCCGAAGCCGGTGTGGACATGGTGGCGCCCAGCGACATGATGGACGGTCGTGTTGGAGCTATTCGTTCGGCACTCGACGAAAAAGGTTTGTACAATACACCCATCATGGCCTACTCGGCAAAATATGCGTCGGCATTTTACGGTCCGTTCCGCGAGGCTGCTGAAAGTGCACCACAGTTTGGCGACCGCAAAACCTACCAGATGGACCCGGCAAACGGCGACGAAGCCCTGCGTGAAGTAGAACTCGACATCGAGGAAGGCGCCGACATTGTGATGGTAAAACCCGCCCTGAATTACATGGACATCATCTTCCGGGTGAAAAATACCTTTAACATGCCGGTGGCAGCCTACAACGTAAGCGGCGAGTTCGCCATGGTGAAAGCCGCGGCTGCCAAAGGCTGGATTGATGAAAAACGAATTGTGCACGAACTGCTCACCG
>CAZCPH010000042.1:0-12063 GCA_964500105.1 uncultured Mariniphaga sp.
TTCCTTTTTTCAGATATTCCACGTTGGTAACAAACAGGTCGTCGCCCACCAGCTGGCATTTGTCTCCAATAGCTGCGTTCAGTTTAACCCATCCGTCCCAGTCGCCTTCATCCATTCCGTCTTCAATAGAGTCAATCGGGAATTTTTCAACCAGTTCGGCAAGGTATGCTGCCTGTTCATCCTGGTTGCGTTTTGCTCCACCTTCGCCTTCAAATTTGCTGTAATCGTAAACTCCATCGCTGTAAAATTCAGATGCAGCACAATCCAGTGCAATGGACACATCGCCTCCATCTTCTGCGCGTCCGGGTTTGTACCCGGCATTTTTAATGGCTTCGATGATGCTGTTCAATGCATCTTCGGTGCCGTCAAGTGCAGGAGCAAAACCACCTTCGTCACCAACAGCTGTGCTGAGGCCACGGGCTTTTAAAACTTTTTTCAGGCTGTGGAATACTTCTGCACCCATGCGCAGGCCTTCGCGGAAAGAAGAAGCGCCGATAGGGCGAATCATAAACTCCTGGAAAGCGATTGGCGCATCGGAATGTGAACCACCGTTGATAATGTTCATCATTGGAACAGGCAACGTTTTTGCGTTTGCACCGCCAATGTAACGGTAAAGCGGAAGACCGGCAAATTCGGCAGCAGCTTTGGCACAGGCCAGCGAAACACCCAACATGGCGTTGGCACCCAGTTTCGACTTGGTTTTAGTACCGTCAAGCTCCAGTAATTTACTGTCGATTGCAACCTGGTCTGTGCCATCCATACCCACCAGCTCTTTGGCAATAATATTGTTTACATTGTCAACAGCTTTCAGAACACCTTTCCCAAGGTAACGTTTTTTGTCACCGTCGCGCAGTTCAAGCGCTTCGTTTTCACCTGTTGATGCACCGGACGGAACAGCTGCACGGCCAAATGCGCCGCTTTCGAGCAGTACTTCAACTTCAATGGTCGGATTTCCGCGTGAGTCCAGAATTTCTCTTGCTTTGATGTCGCTAATTAACATGATAAGTTGTTTTTTTATTGTTTAACTTCTATTTGTTTTAGTCAGAAAATCAGTCCGTTGAACTGATTTGCCAAATGTAGTCCAAAGATACGAAAATGTTCTGTATCAGCATTGTGCTGCCTGCAAAAGGAATGGTATATTTCATATAGGGTTAACCTGGCTGTCTTTATACTTTTCTCCTTTTTTATACCGCAGCACATCAGCCTCCTGAAAAACAATCAATCCGCCTTTTTTGCTTTTATCCATCAGTTCATTGGCCAGTGAAACAAACTCATCCAGTTTTTCAACCGAATCCACAATTTCGATAATGACAGGCAAATCGCCCGACAACGCAAAAATTTTCATTGTATGCACCGAATGGCTTGCCCCAAACGACATAATTCCTTTGTAAACTGTAGCGCCTGCTATTCCTTTTTTCCGTGCTTCAAACACAATTTCTTCAGATAGTGGCCGGCCATGCACTTTGTCCGTTTCACCCACGTAAATTTTTAACATTCCTGTTCTTCCTTCTATTTTCATGGCTTTTGGTTTTAAAATATCAATCGGATTAAAATAATTCCCAGGTAAACAGCCAGAATGCCCAAAAAGAGGTTTCCCCCAACATTTAGCAACAGTGAACCCCAGGCTTTGTCGTTAATCATGGTAAAGTTGTTGTAGGCAAACGACGAAAATGTGGTAAACCCGCCGCAAATACCAACTGCAAGAAAAATACGCCACTCGGCACTCATCAGGTTTCCTTTTTCAGCCAGGGCAAATACCATCCCAATGATGAAACTTCCGGCCACATTGGCAATTAAAGTTCCCCACGGAAAAGTACTAACCAGGTTTTTTTCCATGTAGTACTGTACCAGGTAACGCATTACACTTCCGATAAATCCACCGCTTCCTACCAGTAAAATTGTTCGTAGCATTCCTTTATTTTTAGATGTCCGGTAAACTGCTATTTTTGAACGATAAAAGTAACAAAAATGAATGTACAGTTTTTTGTGGGGCTCATCTTTCTTTTTTTCAGCCTGAATTTGTTTTCGCAAACAGCGTTTGAAAATCAGTTGAACAGTTTTTTGAACAATCCTGAATACAAACACGCTGCAGTTGGTATTCGTATTGCTGAAACAGAGTCAGGAAAACCGGTTTTTGAATTGAATCCGGATAAATTGTTTATTCCCGCTTCAGTGCTGAAAACTGTAACTTCTGCCGCTGCATTGGAAATTTTAGGACCAGACTACCGGTTTCACACCCGGATTGGTTATTCCGGAAAAATTGTAAACGGAGTCTTGCAGGGCGATATAATTATTGTTGGTGGCGGAGACCCGGCATTGGGGTCGGAATATTTTAAAGAACATTACTTTGCTCCGCATTTTCTGGAAGTTTGGGTGCGCAAGCTAAAGACAGCCGGAATTAAAAGCATTCAGGGAAATCTGGTGTTGAATACTTTTTTATACGATGAAGAGCAAATTCCGCGAACCTGGATTTGGGAAGATATAGGAAATTATTACGGAGCAGGTGCCAGTGCATTAACGGTTTACGATAATATGTTCCGCATTAGTTTTCGTTCTCCGGCAACTTCGGGAATGGCAACAGAAATAATTTCTGTTTATCCCAGGCCGGAAGGTTTGAAATTTGAAAATAAAGTATTGTCGTCGGATATCAACAGCGATCAGGCTTATGTTTTTGGCAGTCCGACCGACGGAACCCGGGTAATCAGGGGAACAATTCCCAAAAACCGGAAAGCGTTCACCATCAAAGCTTCCAATCCGTTTCCCGAAACGCTTCTGGCTGATGAGTTTATTCACCTGCTTGCGCACGAAGGCGTTTTTATTTCCGGAAAAACAATTTTCCAAAACGTTTCTGAAACAGAATTTAAAGAGATTTGGGTTACCGAAAGTCCGGCACTGGGTGAGATTGTTAAAGTTCTGAATTACGAAAGCGTGAATCTTTTTGCCGAGCATTTGGTGAAACAAATTGCTGCAGAAGAAACAGGAATTGGCAACTACAAAACCGGATTAATGCTTATTTCAGAGTACTGGAAAAATAAAGGACTCGATACGAATCAACTTTTTATGGAAGACGGAAGCGGGCTTTCACATTTCAATGCCGTATCACCTGCATTTTTAAGTTCAGTTTTGAATAAAATGGCAGGTTCAGAAAAAAATACCGTTGTGTTTAAAAATTCGTTGCCGGCAGCAGGGCAGGGGACTTTGGCACATTTTACCACGCAAAGCTTTTTACCGCAAACCTTTCGTGCCAAAAGCGGTTCAATGACACGGGTGCGTTGCTACACAGGCTATATGCAGGCAAATTCCGGCCAAAATTTTACTTTTACCATCATGGTTAATCATTTCGGCGGATCTCACTATAAACTCATTTCAGAAATGGAAAAACTTCTCCTTGCCATTCAACAGACATTTTGATTTGGTATTGATTTCATAATTAGAATTTTATAAATTTTCTAAAATTTTTTTTACAAAAAACATTGACTTGAGTTATTTCTTGCCGTAACTTGTATCCCGAAACCATTAAGTCGGATAGAATCAGAATAAGTTATTTGCGCACAAAACCATTAAATTGAAAATCAATTTTGGTAAATGTTTGTACGCTAAAAGTTTAAGTCCAAAAGAGATATTAAGGTCTTAAATTTGTTTGCTGTTCAGATTTTAAAAGAAGGGTTAAGTTCTGTCTGCTGAAAATAAAACGAAAGTCGATGATTTACGAAACGCTTCAGATTTTAAAAGAACAACTGGAAAATTACTTTACTGAAATTGGCCTCGGGAAAATAATTGTTCTCGAAAACATTGCCTTGTGGGAATCGGGGAGCGATGATGCTCTGAAACTCAGTGATAAAGTTGTTTTCACACTTTTAAAACTGGAGGAAGAAGTTACTCTGAAAAACAGTCCGCATTTCACCGTAAAAGATTCGAAAACCGAATACAAAAACCCGCCGGTTCATTTGAATTTATATCTGTTGATTAGTGCCAACTGCGATACCTATGACAAATCGTTGCGCAGCATTTCAAAAACCATTGAATTTTTTCAGGGAAAGAAGATTTTTACATCTGCAAATACGGTTTATGACCGCACAAACGTGTCGTTCGATGTGCTGGATTATTTCAAATTTAACCTCGAACTATACACGCCTTCTTTTGAAGAGCTCAACAATATCTGGGGAACTCTGGGAGGCAGGCAAATGCCATCGGTTATTTATAAAGTTCAGCTCATAAAAATTGAACGCGACAAAAAACTGGCTGCTTCCGAGGTAATTACTCATATTGGCGGAAACCTTAAAGATTTTAATCAATGAGTTACTCCATTCAATATAAGGAACTGTTTCGTGTGAAAATTCTTCACCGCTATTTTCTGGATAAAGGTGAAGATGAATTTCGCACAATGAACGAAGCCGACCAGCTAAAGCAGTTGAACAGATACGATTTTCAGACAATTTTAAACATTAAACCTGCCACAGAAACCCTTCAGAGAATTAACGGTCACAACCTGGTTTTTAAAACATTGAATTCAGGCTTTACGGTGTGGTCAAAGGTTTCTGAAAGCGATGAAAATGAGCCGTTTATTTCACTTGATGACGATTTGAATTTCACATTTCTGGTGCAGTTGAAAGATTCGGTTTTTTACAATTACACGGATCTGAAACTGGAAAACGCCGGAAAGCTTTATTATATATCAAACCGGAAGCTGTATACCGAACCGAGCAGTTTTCCCCTGCTCGATAAAGCAGGCGGCAATTTTTATGTTGACGAAGGATTTATTCTTTCGGGTGATGCACAAAAATCAGAAGCAGCCCGGTTGAAACCGAACGAAAAAGCAGGTTTGCTGGCCATACTACGCATTTTTATGAAAGGCGATAAAAGTTCGCTGAATGTGACCGGTGCGCAGGGCAAAAATCCTTCCTCTGCCAAAAACTTTGATGTGGTTTTTAAAAACCGAAACACCATTTGGCGTTACCTTTTTGACGTCAACCAGCAGGTAACCGGCAGCGATGATGTGAAAAAAGAAAACGGCAGTTCGAAAGTGCTGGTTACCAAAAAAGCGCATCCGCTAACGCAAACCGGGTTTATTTCGGTAGAGCTTGGTGGGGCGGAGTTGCCCAATCCTGGCGTAGCATTGATAAAACCCGATACAATCAACAACAAAATATTTTCTGAAATATACATGTAACACTTAAATCCAATGAATTATGGCAACAACTTACAAAACACCCGGCGTTTATGTTGAGGAAATTTCCAAATTTCCGCCTTCAGTAGCGCAGGTAGAAACGGCTGTTCCTGCTTTTATCGGATATACCGAAAAGGCAGAATATCTGGGAGAAGATCTCATGCTTTTGCCAACGCGAATAAACTCACTTCTTGAATTTGAGGTTCGTTTTGGTAAAGGCCCGAAAATCGATGTCAGTAAAGTGGATCTTGACACCAGTAACAGTGTCAAATCAGTTACTGTAAACTCAACCTACTATCTTTACGATAGCCTGAGAATGTTTTTCAATAACGGTGGTGGCACTTGTTATATCGTTTCGGTTGGAAAATATGCACAGATTCCGTCTATTGACGTGGCGGTTCTTAAACTGGGACTGGAACGCCTGAAAAAGGTGGATGAACCTACCTTAATTCTCTATCCCGATGCTATTGTTTTACCGGCAACCACTTTGTATAACGATTTGTACAGAAGTACACTTCAGCAATGTTATGATTTGAAAGACCGTTTTTTGATTGGCGATATTAAAATGAAGGATCCCACAAACAGAGATGTGGATTTTACCAATGACATCGATGTTTTCAGGCAGCAAATCGGGATGCAGAATCTTTCTTACGGGGCTGTTTATTATCCCTATCTGAAAGTTAATTTGCAAAGAGACATTAAATACAGGGACATAAAAGGCAAAGTGTCGAAGCTGGGTTCTGTTGTTGACTGGTCAACCTATATCGATACATCTGACACAACTACTCAGAATTTGTTAAACGATTTGAATAACATTGTAGATACACTCGCCGAAAAAATGGAACCTGAGATGGAGAATTACCTTAAAACCCATCCTGTTACTATAGGCGGAGTAAATGTTTCTGACCTGGAAGATATTTTTCTGACACTTCAGAATGATTTTTTATCAAAAGCATCTGAATCTTCTACTACAGTGGGAGTTCTGAGAACTGCTTACAAAAAAATCATTGATTTTATTTATGAAGTAGCATATAAGTTTTTAGATGAATATGCTGTTTCTTCAGACATTAAAGAACCCATAAGCAGCAACCTGAAATCAAAAATTGATGAATTGGTTTCAAATTTTGATACCCTGGTGAAAATTGATAACTCATCGGTAAGTCTGGTGGGAACTTCTGACGCTGTGTTCGATGATAGTGGCAGAACCTGGAGTTATACCGGACCCAATAACTGGAATGCAATATTTGACGGAGCAAACAATGATGATTCGTTGTTTAGCGACACTGGAAGCACGGCAGACGAGAAAAGAAAAAATAACATGATAGAGGTTGAGCCTCTTATCAAAGATGTTTTCTACAAAACTTTTTCTGCGATAAATGAAGTTTTTGATGATGCAAAAGTTGTGGAGAAACAGAAAGAAGCCAGTTTAATTTTGAGTCTGCCGGTATTGAAAAACACCATAGATAAACTGAAAACCGAACATTTTACTTTGCCGCCATCAGGTGCAGTTGCCGGTGTTTATGCAAAAACCGACGAAGCCAGAGGCGTATGGAAAGCTCCGGCCAATGTAAGCCTGGCTTCGGTTACAGGACCGGCAACACAAATTACAAACAACGACCAGGACCGGCTTAACGTTGATGTTGACAACGGAAAGTCGATCAATGCCATCCGCGCATTTACCGGAAAAGGAACCATGGTTTGGGGTGCACGCACACTTGCCGGAAATGACAACGAATGGCGTTACATTTCTGTCCGCCGGTTTTTCAATATGGTGGAAGAATCAGTGAAAAAAGCCACTTCACAGTTTGTTTTCGAACCCAACGATGCCAATACCTGGGTGAAGGTAAGGGCAATGATTGAAAACTTTCTTACCCTGCAGTGGCGGGCAGGTGCACTGGCCGGTGCCAAACAGGAACAAGCATTCTTTGTGCGGGTAGGACTGGGACAGACCATGACCGCACAGGACATTCTCAACGGCTTTATGCACGTTGAAATTGGAATGGCAGTTGTTCGTCCGGCTGAATTCATCGTTCTGAAATTCTCACATAAAATGCAGGAATCTTAATCCAATAATGTAAACTTTTAAAACAAAATATTATGGCAACAGCATATCCATTGGTTAAGTTTCATTTCCAGGTGGAGTGGAGCGGAACAAAAATCGGATTTACCGAAGTTTCGGGACTGGATGTGGAAACCGAAGTGGTGGAATACCGTGAAGGGGCCAGTCCTGAATATTCAAAAATTAAAATGCCCGGTATGCAAAAATACAGCAACATTACGCTGAAAAGGGGTACGTTTAAAAGCGATAACGAATATTTCAACTGGTGGAATACCGTTAAACTCAACACCATTGAGCGGCGCGACATTACTATCAGTTTGCTGAATGAAGAACATGAACCGGTAGTAACCTGGAAAGTGAAGAATGCCTGGCCAACCAAAATTCAGTCAACCGATTTGAAAGCCGACGGCAACGAGGTGGCAATCGAAAGTATGGAAATTGTTCACGAAGGTTTAACCATTCAAAATGAATAAAGATGTCTAACTACTATCCCCCGATGAGCTATCATTTCAGGGTGGAATTCAACAACATCAAAGGCGAATTTCAGTTTCAGTCGGTTTCGGGTTTGAACATTGAGCTCGAAACCGAAGAGATAGCCGAAGGGGGTGAAAACAGGTTTAAGCATAAGCTGCCGGTACGCACCAAGTTTCCCAATCTGGTGCTAAAACGGGGCATTCTCGTTAATTCAGACCTTATAAAATGGTGCAGGGAAGCCGTGGAAGATTTTAATATTACGCCCACCGACCTCACCATCAGTCTGTTAAACGACGAACACAAACCGCTGATGACCTGGAATGTAGTTCATGCATGGCCGGTAAAGTGGGCCGTTGGTGATTTAAATGCCGAAGAGAGCAAAATTGCCATCGAAACCATCGAGCTGGTTTACAACTACTTTAATATTCAGTAAAATGCCCATAGAAATCAAAGAGCTGCACATCAAAATAAATGTGGATGAGAAACCGCGTTCCCAGGATCCGGAAAAAATAAAACGGAACGAGCGCGACGATCTCATAGCAGCTTGTGTGGAGCAGGTACTCGAAATCCTTTCGAAAAAAGAGGAACGGTAATATGAGCGGAGAACTTACAAAGTTGAAAATAAAGGCGTTCAGCGATGAGCAATTCTCGGAAGAAGTGGCTGACGGGGAATTCAGAACTTTGCTGAATCCGGAGACCTACATGTTCAAATACAAAATTGAACAGAACGACGATCAGGCTTCGGGTACAAGCGCTTCGGCCCCGCGCTTTAACCGGGCATTGCCCGAGGATCTGGAGCTGGAGTTTGTGTTCGATCGTACCGGTGTACTTACCGATTACGGTGCTGCCGGAACCAACGACGACAAAACATTTAAAGACGAAGGTCGCGGTGTAATTGACGATGTGGAGCACTTCAAAAAAGTGGTGTTCGATTACAACGGCGAAGAGCACAAACCCAACTACCTCATTATTTCCTGGGGAACGCTGCTGTTTAAAGGCAGTCTGGCGGAAATGGACATCACTTTTAAACTGTTCAAGCCGGACGGCACGCCGTTGCGCGCTGTGGCCAAAGCCAAATTTAAAGGTTTTGTGGAAGACAATCTGCGCGTGGCCATGGAAAACAACAGTTCGCCCGACCTTACCCATGTGAGGGAGGTAAAAGAAGGCGATACACTGCCGCTGATGACATACCGTATTTACGGCGATTCGAAATACTACCTGGAAGTGGCCAAAGCCAATCGCATCACCAATTTCAGGAAACTGCAGGTTGGCCGGCAAATTTTTTTTCCACCCATTGAAAAAAGTTCCTGATTATGCCCGAAAGAGTTATAAATACTGCACGTTCGGCGGATTTGGCAACGTACAAAGTCCTGGTGGAAGGTGAAGAGCTTTCGCGCAGCTACCATGTGATGAACATCGTGGTTGAAAAGGAAGTGAACCGTATTCCAACAGCAAAAATTGTATTACGTGATGGCGATCCGGCTTCGCAGGATTTTGAACTGAGCAACCAGGATTTGTTTGTTCCGGGAAAAGAAATTGAAATTAAGGCCGGTTATCATTCCGAAGAGGATTCCATTTTCAAAGGAATTGTGATTAAGCACAGCCTCAAAATAAGGCCCAGTCAGTCGTTTCTGATTGTGGAATGTAAAGACAAGGCGGTGAAACTCACCATTGGCCGGAAAAGCAAATATTTCTACGAAAGCAAAGACAGTGAAGTGCTGGAAGAAATCATTGACGGTTTTGGCCTGGAAAAAGATGTGGAAACCACAAATGTGACCCACAAAGAACTGGTTCAGTACAATGTTTCCGACTGGGATTTTCTGGTGACACGTGCGCAGGCCAACGGAAAAATTTGTGTGGTGGACGACGGAAAAATTTCAGTAAAAAAACCGGATGTTAGTCAGCAACCTGTTGAAACAGTTGCTTTTGGAGCCACGCTACTCGATTTCGACGCAGAAATGGATGCCCGCAACCAGTTTCAAAAAGTAACTTCATACGGATGGAACGCATCCGATCAGGAATTTCTGGAAGCCGAAGCCGACACCCCGGAGTTTGAACTGAACGGAAACCTGACCCCGGACGACCTGGCGCAGGTGGTTGGTTTGGAAAACCTGGAATTGAAAAACGGTGGTGGAGACAATTCAGTTTTACAGGAATGGGCCAACTCAAAAGTATTGTTCAACCGATTGGCAAAAATCAGAGGACGGATGAAATTTCAAGGCATTCCGGCGGTGAAACCAAATACGTTACTCAATCTGAATGGCGTAGGCGAACGGTTTAGTGGAAAAGTTTTTATTTCTGCTGTTCGTCACGAAATTTCTGAAGGAAACTGGACAGTGGATGCACAGTTTGGTATCAATCCGAAATGGTTTTCCGAAACATTCGAAATAAACGATTTACCTGCTGCAGGACTGGCCGCCGCAGTTAACGGATTGCAAATAGGTATTGTTACCCAACTGGAAAACGACCCCGCCGGAGAAGACCGTATTTTGGTGCGACTTCCGGTGGTTGACAGCCAGGGTGAAGGAACCTGGGCGCGTGTAGCTACACTTGATGCAGGCGAAAACCGGGGCTCGTTCTTCCGGCCCGAAATTGACGACGAAGTAATTGTGGGCTTTATTAACGATAATCCAAACGACGCTGTTGTGTTGGGCATGATGAACAGCAGCGCCAAACCTGCTCCGTTAACTGCTGCCGATGACAACCACGAAAAAGGTTTTGTTACACGCAGTGAGATAAAGTTCATTTTTAACGATGAGAAAAAATCAGCAAAGCTGGAAACGCCCGGTGGAAAAAAAGTTACCCTGGATGATGATGCTGGTGTCATTCAACTGGAGGATGAGAACGGCAATAAAGTGGTGATTGATTCCAGTGGGATAACTCTCGACAGTCCGGCCGACATCAATTTGAAAGCAACCGGCGATATTAACATCGAGGGAATGAATGTTTCGGCAAAAGCCAATGCGCAATTTAAAGCCGAAGGTTCGGCCGGAGCAGAAGTTTCTACCAGCGCCGTTGCAGTTGTGAAAGGTTCAATGGTTCAAATCAATTAACGTTATGGGAAAACCGGCAGCACGAATAACAGATATGCACACCTGCCCGATGATGAATCCGGGAGCGGTGCCTCATGTTGGCGGTCCGGTATTGCCACCGGGCGAGCCAACGGTGCTTATTGGCGGAATGCCTGCTGCCAGGGTGGGAGACATGGCAGTGTGTACCGGTCCGCCCGATTCCATTGCCATGGGTTCGGCAACGGTCCTCATCGGAGGAATGCCGGCAGCCCGAATGGGTGATGTGACCGCGCACGGCGGATCTATTGTGGCAGGTTGTCCAACTGTATTAATCGGAGGATGAGATGGAACAGAAAAATTCATTTTTGGGAAGCGGATGGAGTTTTCCGCCGGAATTTAGCAAGGAAGGCCGGTCGGTGAAAATGCTGGAAGACGAAGCCGACATAGAAAGCAGCCTCGGAATTCTGCTGTCAACCCGACTGGGTGAGCGCATTATGGTGCCCGGATACGGATGTAACCTGGATGAGCTGCTATTCAGTCCGCTGAACCTGACCCTGAAAACGTACGTGATTGATTTGATAAAAACCGCCATACTCTATCATGAGCCGCGCATCGATGTAAAAAAAATCGACATCGACCCTACCGACGAACTGAACGGGGTTTTGCTCATCAACATCGATTACATCGTCAGAACAACCAACTCAAGAAAGAATATGGTATTTCCTTTTTATAAAGAAGAAGGTAATGAATTGTAAGATAGAAATTTATGGCTAATTGCGGAAAAGATATTGCACTGACCCGCGAAGGGAGCGACCAGAACCAAAGGTTTATCGAAGCGCTGGATCCAGGTTCGGTAAAACTGAACGATTTCAGTCTGAAAGAGTGGATGCGGTTTGCTTACCGGTTTGCCGGCCATGTGAATTATTTCAGTACAACCGATTTTGAAAATCCTTCTGGCAACTGGGAGTTTTTCTTCAAAAATGAAACGGAACTGGAAGAATTTCTCAAACGGGTGGGAGTTGAAAAAAACATTACACCGCACCTTGCATTATTTATTTGCTTTGTGTGGTTGCTCGAATTTTCCAAAAAACGGTTTAACAAAATTACCAAACGCCACCTTGATTTTTATTACCGAGAAATTCTGAAAATAGAAAAGCTTCCGGCCACACCCGATAAAGTGCATATTCTTTTTGAACTGGCTAAAAAAGCTACCGAAGAAAAAATTTCTAAGGGAACCGAACTCGACGGCGGTAAAGATACAAGCGGACAAAAACGGATTTATAAAACCACCGAAGAACTCATTGCCGGTAAAACAGCAGTTGCTCAGTTGAAAAGTATTTACAACGACCATG